>JANQGS010000177.1 GCA_028277195.1 Candidatus Gastranaerophilales bacterium | reverse complement strand
TTTGCAGGCATTTTTATACTCCCGGCTTTACTGATGGGTTGTGAACTTCAGGTATTGTCCCTTTATTATCTGGTCAATTTTGTTGAATATTTCCTTTGTTGTAAAGGGCTCGCCATTGTACTTCATAAGGTTATGGATTTGAATGTCCTTATTCATGCACGTGCACCTGTAAACAAGCGTATTAGCCAGCTGTCCGCAGTAATTTCTCTCTACAATCAAAAGGATGTCCTTATTGTGCAGGAAATCATTTATCCATTTTGTGGGGAAGGGGTAAATAATCCTCGGGTAAAGGGCCTGGATGTTGTAACCCTGCTTCTCCGCCAGGTCAATAGCCTCCAGCACCGGTCCGGAAGTACTTCCCCAGCTTATAATTCCAAACCTGGCATCATCATGCCCGTATTTCCTCGCGGAAACAAACTCTGTCTGGGCAGTTTCAAGTTTTTTAAACCTTTTTTCGGTCATGGCCGCGTGAATCTGGGGCTTGCTGGAAGGGGCGCAATCCTCTGTATGCTCCAAACCTGTTGCAATATATGCCCCGCCCTTTTGCCCCGGGGTTGTTATTGGTGAAATACCGGTATAAGTCTTTGTATACCTCGAAAAGGAGCCCTGGGTGTCTTTTATTTCAGGCTTAAGCCTGTTTGCAACCTCTATATCCCCGATATTAAAGGCATCGATACACTCCCTGCGTTCACCAAGAGACACATCAGAGAGGATTATGACAGGCACCTGGTATTTTTCGGCATAATTAAACGCTTTAACCGTCTGGTAGAAACTATCTTCAACATTTATGGGAGCGAGCACAATTTTTGGGGTATCGCCATGTGTGCCGTAGATTGCCATATTCAGGTCAGACTGCTCGGTTTTTGTAGGCAAACCGGTGCTGGGTCCGCCTCTTTGAACGTCTATAATAACTATGGGCAACTCCGCCATTGACGCCAGGCCAATTGCCTCGGACATAAGCGATAAACCGGGCCCGCTTGTAGCTGTCATTGCCTTTGCCCCGGAGAAAGAAGCGCCCAATGCGGCTGTTATAGCCGCAATTTCATCCTCACACTGGATGACATTGCCTTTCAGGCGGGGCATTTCCTTTGCCAGGAACTCCATTATCTCGGTTGCCGGGGTAATCGGGTAACCCGAATAAAACCTGCACCCTGCCACGAGCGCACCGAGAGCCATTGCCTCACACCCGCTCATAACCAGTTTTTTCCCGGTTTTTTCTATCACAAGGTTTTCGAGAAAAGCTTTTTGCGGGATGTTCTGTCTTGCCCAGGTATATGATTTTTCAAAGGCAATAATGTTTTGCGCGATTATTTCCTCGCCTTTTGTTCGGTATTGCTTTTTTATGTCTGATTTTACCTGCTCAAGTATGTCAAGATGAGGCATTAACCCTGATAATATACCCAGGGCAACCATATTCTTGGATTTTTCAGTTGCAAATTCCTCTGCAAGCCTTTTTAGGGGCACAAAATACTTAACGACTTCCTTGTATTCCTCGAATTTATTATCATTTTCCGATGAGTCAAATATCAGGACACCGCCGGTCTTAAGGCTGGCTATGTTATCCCTTAAAAACTTTTCATTGTAGGCTATCAGGACATCCGAGCCATCTGCCGGGGTAAGGATTTTTTTAGAGCTGATTCTCAACTGGTAAAGGCTCTGGTCAACGCCGCGGATTTCGGTTGGGAAAGACCTGTAAGTGCTTACGTAACGCCCGCTTCGGGCTGAGGCAAGGGTTAAAATGTCCCCGGAGCTTATGACTCCGTCCCCGGGAGAGCCTACTATTCTTATTACCAATTCAACCATTTTTAAAATCCTACCTAATGCATATATAGTATTCCTGTGCATATTAAAAAGTAAACAACTTGTAACAAAACTTAATGTTTTTAGATATTTTTTTAAAAAAATAATATTGATTAAAACAAACAAACTCTCGTGTAATTTTCCAAAAATGGCAGAATTTTTTTAAATTTATAAAAAAGCAAAAAATTTTTTGTCATTTTTGGAAAAATTTTAATTAAATTTTTACGATTAAAAAAAACGGCAAAAATTTAAATGTAAAAAATTTTGTTAAGTATATAAGATATAGGCAATTTTTTGAATTGACAGGTTATTTAAAAGTAGGTTATGTTAAAAAAGTAAAAGAAATGTAGCAAATACACTAAAATGAATCTTTTAAGCAAAAAACAAAACAGAACTCAACAAAATGCAAAATCACAAGCCACAAGGATTTTGCGGAGCGATTAATTTTATATAAAAAAAATAAAAAGTTTAAAGCCCGCAGGAAAAAGAAAACCAGGCGGGCTTTAAAGTTTAGAAGGCAGAGAAAAACCAGCAACAATGACCGTAATCACACCAAACATATACACAGCCGGCAGGCAATCAAATAAGGACAACAAGCAAAAGTCCCCGTCATTTGGCAATGCCGGGCTTTTTAGCAGAGGTGTCGAGTACCTCCACTCAAACCCTGTGGGCGGAGTAGTCCTCACCGATACGTTCGGTATGATAATACCGAGGACTGCCATTGATTATTATGAGCAAAACCCTGTTTACGGTATGGAAACCTTCAGGGACGAAGCCGTGCCAATGGTGTTTAACCCTTTCGGTCCCACGCTTGTCGGGGGTGCTATCAGTATGCTTGGCGCTAATGAGCTCAAAGGGGTATATGCCGGAAGGGATGCGGTAAAGCTGCTCGGTGAGGCCTGGAAATCCTCCGGGAATAATACAGAAAAGTATTTCAGAACACTTTTTGAAGGAAAGCTCAAAGGACAAGACCTTAATGAATTTGCTAAAAGAGCGGCATCATTAGCAGATAACCCTCCTGCCGATAAAAAAGACCTTAAAAAAGCCAGAAAAGAATTTCTGGAAGATTTCACCATGAAAACAGGTGTGTCAGAATCTCTGGAGTTTGACATTAAGGGCAACAAGCTGGAAACAAGCATTGGCCGTTTTATGGATGACAGTATTGCCCTTGCCCAAAAATTCACAGGAAAAAATGCTGACGAGATTGACGGCCTTATGACAAGAATGTCAGACACGGCTGTAAGAAAAACCTTATGGGGAGCGGGTATCAGCGCTGCGGGGATGTTTACCTGGCCGTTTGTCAATAAAGCCATCACAAAATGGCAAACAGGAAAAGACGGCTATCCCGCCCCTAAGGATTTTGAGGATGAAAACGCCCCTCAACTCCAAAAAACCGAAGAGGAAAAAGAACAGGATAAGAAAAAGCTCTGGGGAATGAAGCTCCTCTCCGCCGCCGGTATGGTCGGAATCATGGGAGCTTCAATCGCTATAGGCTCAAAGGATGGGGCGAAAACCTTAATAAACCCGAAGAGTTTCCTAAAAGTCATTGAACTAAAAGGCAGAATGCCCAGCTTGAACCTTATAAAATTTATGTACGGCTCTTTCCTGACAGGCAGAATCCTCTCATCCAGGGCCGAAACAGAGGTTGAAAACAGGACGTTAAGGGATTACAGCGGGTTTATAAACTGGCTGGTAATGGGACCGATTGTGGCAATGGGTATAATGCACGCCTTTGACAAGACATTACTGCACAAACCCCCTGAGGGCAAAGGCTTCCTGAGCCGGGCAATACCGAGCTTTAGCGAAGTCAGGGCCAGGGTCGCCA
>JANQGS010000085.1 GCA_028277195.1 Candidatus Gastranaerophilales bacterium | reverse complement strand
TAACAAAACCGTTTAGCCCAAAGGTGCTGCTGGCAAGGATTAACACTGTATTAAGAAGGCAGGGTAATAATATTTATGATAAGAATTTCATAGTAAAAGTGGATAATTTATACATTCACCCCTCAAAGCATGAGGTTATGATTGACGGCAAGCCTGTAAGCCTTACCGCAGCCGAGTTCAAAGTATTGCACCTTTTAGCCTCAAAGCCCGGCTGGGTATTGTCCAGGTATAAAATTATCGATGAAATAAAAGGTGAGGATTACTCGGTGACAGATAGATCAGTGGATGTTTTAATGGTAGGATTAAGGAAAAAGCTGGGTGATTACAGTTCTTACATAGAAACGGTAAGGGGCACAGGTTACAGGTTCAAATCAGTATAAGAAAGCAAAAGCATGAACAAGAGAAGAGCGGCAAGGGAACTGGCATTAATTACATTTTCCCACCTGGGCAAAAGCATAGAAAAGGCAAAGGGGATTAATATTGCTGAAATAATATCCAAATCAACCGAAGCCCTTGTTACAGAAGCTGAAAACTCGCTTGATACGGCAGTGAAGGAACTGTTGAAAATACGGGAATTTATTTATAATTACGAAATTGAGCACGAAATAAACCTTGAGCGGCCATTTGAAACAAGCACCAGGCCCGTTAATATCCCGCTCACCTCAGACATGCTCGGCAGGATAGACTCGCTGCTTGAATCTGCTGATAAGACTTATACAGCTATAGATTTGACAAAATTGATTACCCTCGGGGAACTGGACGAAGTAAAAGATTATGCGGTGCGGCTGGTAAGCGCATTCATTGAAAACAAGGAAGAAATAGACTCTAAAATAAAGGAATTTTCAAAAGATTGGGATGTTGAAAGGCTTGTGAAAATAGACAGGGACATTTTACGGATAGCAATAACCGAAATCCTCCGCTTTGAAGACGTGCCAAAGGGCGTTTCAATAGACGAGGCAGTGGAAATAGCAAAAAAATACAGCACAGAGGAAAGCTCAAGGTTTATAAACGGTATTTTAGGCCAGGTGGTAAATGTTTGAAGTTTTTGAAAAATTCAAGAATCTGGTAAATTTTGCCCGGGAAAGGGAGGAAATTGACGACGAGCTTCTGGATGAAATGGAAGAAAAGCTCATCCGCGCTGATTTAGGGGTTGAGACAACCGTTGGTATAATTGAAAAACTCAGGGATAATAAAAATAATGTAAAACCCTCGCAACTGCTCGAGTATTTTAAGAACGAATTTAAGGAAATCCTCGATAACGCTGGCTCTAGCAGGGTAAACCTGAACAGCGGCGATTTAAGCATTTTTTTAATAACAGGGGTTAACGGCTCGGGTAAAACAACCCTTATAGGGAAACTGGCCTACAGGTTTAAACGGCAGGGCCAAAAGGTGCTCGTTGCGGCAGGCGATACATTCCGCGCAGCCGCCGAGGACCAGCTGGAAATCTGGGCAAAAAGGGCTGACGCTGATATTATAAGACAGGACGGGGCTGACCCTGCCTCTGTTGTTTATAATGCAATCCGGAAGGCCAGGTCTGAAAACTATGACATCCTGCTTGTGGACACGGCAGGCAGGTTGCAGAACAGGTTTAACCTTATGGAGGAATTGAGGAAAATCAGGAAAGTTATAGACAGGGAAGCCTCGGGCGCTTTAGCGGAATCCTTGCTGGTAATTGACGCTACGGTGGGCCAGAATGGCCTGAAACAGGCGGAAGTGTTCAAGGAGGCCGTAAACTTAACCGGTGTCGGGCTTACAAAGCTGGACGGAACGTCAAAAGGCGGCATAGTCATAGGGGTTGCAAAAGAGCTCGGAATTCCCGTTAAACTGGTTGGTGTCGGGGAAAAAATGCAGGACCTGAAAAATTTTTCATCCGATGAGTACATTGAATCACTTTTTAGTTAATTTTCAGTCGAATGGTATGAAAAAAAAGAAGATAGCTGTTATCGGTACACGCGGTATCCCCGCAACATACGGGGGCATAGAAAAGCATTGCGAGGATTTATATTCGCTAATATCCCGGATGGACTATGAGGTCACCATTTATGGCCGGAATTATTACCTGCCCGGGGAAACAGATGAATATAAATCCGTAAAAATTAAAAAAATGCCGGTTTTAAATATCAGGGGATTTGAAACTTTTTTTCACTCGCTCATCGCAACAATTGCCGCGTGTTTTTCCGATGCGGACATCCTGCATTTTCACGCCCAGGGGCCTTCTTTGTTTAGCTGGATACCGAGAATACTCTGCCCCCGGAAAAAAGTGGTGTTTACCTG
>JANQGS010000033.1 GCA_028277195.1 Candidatus Gastranaerophilales bacterium | reverse complement strand
CCTTTGTTTCGTCCGGGGACATATAAAGCAGTTCCATTGCTTCACTGAGCGTTGAGTCATTATCATACCATCTGCGTTGTTCTGTCATTTATTGGCCTTTCATAAAAACTATGAGCATTTATAATGATTATAAAAACATTTTTATTATATCGTTAATTTTATAATATATCCATACAATAATAAAGGAGAGAAAAATTGGACATAACCCAGGCGTTAATAACGGGCATAGTACAGGGATTAACTGAATTCCTTCCAATAAGCAGCTCAGGCCATATTGTTTTAACTTCCTCGATTTATAAGTTAATCACGGGCCAGCCATTATCAAGCGGGGGCAATGAGGAAATATTTTTCGACATAATGCTGCATATAGGAACGCTGGGAGCTGTTTTAATTTACTTTAGAAAAGACATAATCACCCTTGTAAAAGCCGGGCATGAGGAAAAAATACCGCTTTATATATTGCTCGGGACAATCTCAACCGTTCTGGCCGCATTCCCGCTCAAAGACCACTTTGAAGCGCTGGTTCACAAACCCGCAATAGTCGGGATAATCCTTATGATTACAGGGTCAATACTTTTTTTAACCGAGCATTTATCACAGAGGTTAAATAAAAAGGAAAAATTAATAGGCTGGAAACGCTCACTTATAATAGGTCTTGCACAGGGCCTGGCTGTTGCGCCGGGGCTGTCGCGTTCGGGCGCAACCATAGCTGCCGGGCTCGCAACCGGGCTGGACAGGTTAACGGCGGCAAGGTACTCGTTCTTGCTCAGTATACCGATAATTGCGCTGGCGGGTATTTACCATTCGCTGGAGCTTGGTGTTAGCGGGGAGTTTGCCGGTTTTAACTGGACCGCCATTATTGCCGGGACACTGCTTTCTGCTGTTGTGGGTTATTACTGCATAAAATACTTTATTATTTTCATTACAAAAAATAAACTTCATGTTTTTGCGGTTTACTGCTGGGTTATCGGGCTGTTAACAGCGGTATTTTTTACATTCTCCTGACGGTATCGGAAACCCAGGGCACTTCCCCGTATTTTCCCATAAACGCAAAAACCGAAAGGTAAAGGAATAACCCTATTTTTGCCGCGTTAATTGTTGACTGGCCGAGGATTACCGGGGCATCCTGCAAAAAATAAGCAATATTAACAGCTTTAGAGCCTATTACGGGCATTATCTGGAAAACCCCAAGCAGTATGTTGAGAATCATGCCGATTAAAAACAGGAGAATGGAAATAAAAATCGACTGGAATATACTGAACCTCAAGAACCCGGAGAGCCTGTCCCGCCTTATATGACTGATAATAATCCATATAAACCCCGCAACGCCAAACGTAAGGTATGTAAGGCCGCTTATTATTTTATCCTGCAATGATACTATCATTATTCCTCCTCCTCTTTAATTATATCCTTTATTGCTTTAGACGCGTAATCTTCCAGTGTTTTTTCATATATATATTGAAATTCCTTATTTTCGGGTGCGAGCTGGCTTGCGCGCCTGTAGTATTCTATGGATTCCGTTTCGTTTCCCTTTAATACAAGGGTATTGCCCAGTGCTATGTAAACCAGCGGGTTTTCATCATTAATTTCCAGGGCTTTTTTATAGTTTTCTATTGCTTTATCATAAAGATTTTTTTCAACAAATGTATTCGCCAGTATAACAAAAGTTTTATCATTTTCGGGTTCAAGGGAAATTGCTTTTTCGTATTTTTCTATTGCTTCATCGACCTGTCCCGAGTCTGCTTTTGATATGCCGTGGCACAGGTGGACTTTATAGTTGTCAGGGTTGATTGATGCTGCTTTTTCAAAATAATCGGCGGCTTTATCATAATTTTTCATTTCCGAGTGAGCATTGCCCAGGCATATCATTAATTCATAATCCTCCTCATCAATTGAAAGAGCTTTTTCATAAAACTCAACGGCCTTTTTATAATCAGCCGTTTCCATGTAAACATTGCCGAGGTTTGCATAATACTCGGCACACCCGGGAGCGAGTTCCAGCGCCCGGGTGTAATATTTTACGGCGAACTCGTATTTTTGGGTTTCATAAAAAACAGACCCAATCCAGGCGTAAAGTTCAGGATTGTCCGGGTCTGACAATATTGCCCTCTTAAGGTAAAGTATTGCTCTTTCGTAATTGCCTTCACTTAAGAAGTCTTCAATATTTTGCTGCTGCATACTATCCTTCAAAGATATACGGAACTAAAGCGTTTTCCCTTGCCTTTTTCACTGCGTTAGCCAGTTTTCTCTGGTGGAAAGCGCAGTTACCGGTAATTCTTCTTGGTATTATCTTACCTCTTTCCGTGAGGTATCTTTTTAGCCTTGTTATGTCCTTAAAGTCTACGTCATCTATTTTTTCAATGCAGAAACTGCAAGGTTTGGTTTTTTTCCTGTCTTTTGTCCTCATCATTTATGTTAAATCCTTCCTAAAACGGTATTTCATCTTCGCCAATCAAGTCTTCATTATTTATTTCACCGGCTTCTTCCTTACTGCTGCTGCTGTTGCCCTGCTCGGACCGGTATACATCGGGGCTTTTTTCAATTATTTCTATGCCCTGGGCATTTATTTCATTATATTTTTTATCTGCGCCTGATTCATTTTTTACAATAGTCTGCAGCCTTCCGTCAACAATTACGTCCTGGCCTTTCTTGAGTGTATCGGCAATCCTGTCCGCGAGCTTTCCGATAGCGTAAACCCTTATGAGTTTTTCCTGGCCGTCAAAGCCAAAATCCATCACAAACGAGCTTATTGCAAGGTTATTTTCTGTATATCTTTTTTCGGGATTTTTAACCACCTGTCCTGACAGGGTGATTTTTGCCAAGCTACTCATGCTGTTACTTCCTTTTGTTTTTTTGTGTTTACCAGGCTGAAAAAGTCTCTTAAAACGTTTTCATTGAGTTTTAAGTATTTTTTAAGCTCTTTTATTTTTGCGGGCTCAAATTCTATGTTGAATACAACACAAAAAGCATCCCTGTTCCTGGCAATTTCATAAGCCAGTTTTTTGCGGCCTGCCTTATCTGTTTCAATGATTTTCCCGCCGAGGTTCTCAATATTTTTTTCTATGGCAGCGACTGCCTGGTCATTGCTTTCTATGTCAAAGCCTGATTTTAGTAAGCAAAACAATTCATATTTGCGCAAAGTTAAAATACCTCCTTTTATTTTGACAAGTTATACTATCACAAAAACAATTTTCCCTCAAACACAAACTTGGCGCTACCTGTCATGAATATTTTATTTACATCTTTTATCAATTCAATATAAAGTATACCTCCGGGGAGCTCGACCTCAACGTTATTTTCAACCGTTCCGTTCACCACAGCCGCAGCAACCGAGGCGCATGCCCCTGTTCCGCAGGCGAGGGTAATACCGCAGCCTCTTTCCCAGACATCGACCTTTATTTTGTTTTTTGAGAGTACTTTCACAAATTCCACGTTTGTTTTTTCCGGGAACATGTCGTGTATCTCGATTTCAGGGCCAAATTCCCTTGCAAGTCCGGCTGAATTCCCCTGTGTAAAAATAACGCAGTGAGGATTGCCCATATTAACAGTGGTAATGTCAAAATTTTTCAGCCTGTGGTTAACCGGTTCAACTTTTGGTGTGCCCATATCCACCCTAACGTGGCCGTTATGGAGAATTTCAGGAACAATTTTTCCTGCCGGCGTGCATACAGAGAATTTTTTCTTGCTGATTAGGCCTTTATCGTATACATATCGGGCTAAACACCTTATCCCGTTGCCGCACATCTGGGGTTCTGAGCCGTCGGAGTTAAGGATTCTCCAGTTTATATCGCAATCAGAGCTGATATCAGGCGGGTTAATTATTATCAAACCGTCTGCACCTATGCCAAAGTTGCGGTCGCATAATTTTTTCGCCAGCTGGTCCTGTGCCAGGTCGGTTTTATTGAGTTCTTCAGCCTCTATAATGATGAAATCATTGCCGAGCCCGTGCATTTTTGTGAAATTCATAAGGATTTTCATCTACACTACAACACTTTTTGCTGGTATCGCCCGCAGCTTTTTATTTCATCACAATAATTATTCCTGTCGCATTTTGGGACAAGGTATTCCTCAAGCCATGGTTCTTTTTCAATCACAAGAGCGGACATTTTGCCGACTAGTTTCCTTATTTCGTGCTGTGCGTTAACACAGAGCCTTAAATTAGCAATATGAATCAGTTCCCTTAAATTTAAGCTGGCAACAAGCGAGCTGGTAGCTGCATTAGGCAACACAAACCTCGCATCTTCAGCCGGGATGCCTTTTTGAATCATTTTATCGTAAAATTCATTAATTTTGTCCATTAATTCGGCATAATCACCCTGTAAGCCCACACTTTTAACGGTTGACGGGGTTATATACTCAAATTGCCCTTTTTCTACAACATATCTCTGGGATTTCTGGGAAAAAGACACATGCCTGTGCCTTACAAGCTGGTGCGTACATGCCCTGCTTATCCCGCTTATTGTAAAGGTATACTGGCAATGTTCTATTGTACTGTGGTGGCCTGATTTCAGGACTTTTCCCACTAAATCCAGCATTGCCTGTTTGTCGGCATCCTTTTCCCAGATATTAAAAGGATAGTCAGCCGAATAACACGTTCTGCAAGCTATATATATTGTCTTTAAAGGGTTAACAGGTTCACTGACAAGGTGAACTATAGGGAATTCGCTATTTACCGGCATAATTACCTCAAACTGTTATTTCTTTTTACTTTTAGTATTTGCGTAACGCTTTTTAAATCTTTCAACTCTACCTTCAGTGTCAACTATTTTTTGTGTTCCGGTGAAAAAGGGATGGCAATTATTACAAATTTCAACCTTCATCCCCTTATCAGTGGAGGCAGTTTCAATAACATTACCGCAGGCACAGCTGATTTCTGTTTTTTTGTATTCAGGGTGGATTTTTTCTTTCATTTTTACAAAATACCTCTTGCTTATCCTTTATTTAGTAACATAAATATACCATACAAAAAACTCGGTCCGGTATAAGAAATGTAAAGTTAATAGTATAATTTTTGTAAATTTTTTTGGTTTTATAAAATTTAAAATCCTTTATAAAAAAGACTTTAGCTGGTTTTAAAATTTTTGTTAAGAAAAATTTAATAAAAATTAATTTTTTATTGACTAGAAATTTAATTGAAACTGTGTTAGATTAAATATTGGCATTGTGTATTTTTAACACTTATTAAGCTCTTAACATTTAAATTTTAGTATTAAATAGCACAAATAATAATCTCAGTCCAGTTTTTCACAAATTTATAATTAGTTAATTAGTACTGTTTAATAAATTATGGAGGCCTTTAAAATGGTAGCTTTAACTGACAAAGGTAAAGAAAAAACATTAAATGTTAATGAGGAATTTGAAAAATACTTGCTGGAACAACGTACCAGCACAACCTTTAACGGTATTGAAGTTGCGGAATTCTCGTGGTATAAAAGACTACTCGGCCTCAAAAGTTAAAACAAAGATAAAATTTAAAAGAAGAGAGAAAAACCGCCATTAGTAGCGGTTTTTTTATATTATTATTATATTATGATTAATTCAAAATCCCTTAAAATCCTTATCCCATACCTGTTCCTGCTTCCAGCCGGGATTATCCTCATATTATTCTTTTTTATCCCGTTTTTTGAATCTTTTATACTGAGCTTTCAGAGCTATCGCCATGACATTTACAACCCGCAATGGGTTGGGCCTGATAACTACATAAAACTCTTTAGTACGCCTGTGTTCTGGGAAACACTGCTTAATACTTTTATTTATGTAATTGTTGTTGTGCCGGCGCTGGTAGTGCTCCCGCTGGTTATAGCCATAGCAGTAAGCAGAAAACTTGCCGGTATTGGTATATTCAGGACAATCATATATATACCGGTAGTGGTATCACTTGTAGTGGCAGGGATTGCCTGGAAATGGGTTTATGCCCCAACCGGATGGCTTGCCAATCCGGGTACATCGCTCTTTGCTGTTATGTTTGTTACGATATGGAAGGGATTGGGCTATTATATGGTTATTTACCTTGCTTATTTAACCACTATGCCGAAAGACCTCTGGGATGCTGCTGAAATAGACGGGGCAGGAACTGTCCAAAAACATTTATCCGTTACTGTTCCCCACATGATGCCTGCTATTGCGCTGGTTAGTATTATCAGCACAATATCTGCGATGAAGGTTTTTGTTGAAATATATGTCATGACTAAAGGAGGACCGCTTAATTCCAGCAAAACCATTGTTTATTATATATACCAGAAGGCTTTTGAGAACCTTGATTTAGGATATGCCTCGGCTGCCGGCGTTATATTGCTGGTAATTATAATGTTAATCTCGATTTTTAATATGAAATTTTTTGAAAGGGGCAATTATTCCTGTTAACGTAACAACCTAGCACCCCAAAAATTAAAATTCTTCAAAATCGGCCCACCCTCC
>JANQGS010000293.1 GCA_028277195.1 Candidatus Gastranaerophilales bacterium | reverse complement strand
ATTCTGTCTTTTTCATTTATATTTATGCCTGAGTGCCCGCCTTTTGCGCCGTGTATTTTTATGTGGATATTGGTAAACCCGGCCCCTTCAACATCTAATTCGCCAAGCTGCTCTCCGTCAGCGACTATGGCATATTTTGACAGCAGCTTTGATGTGTCGAGGTTGCGAATGCCTGTCATTCCCTTTTCCTCGTCACGGGTAAAAATTATTTCAACCGGGCCATGTTCAAATTTGTCCCCGCCGTCCAGTGCAAGGTCAATTATAGCGGCGATTCCTGCCTTGTTATCAGCTCCGAGCGTGCGGGTTTTGTCGGTTTCTATAAATTTTCCGTCATTTGAAAGCCTTATATTTACGGGTTTTGCGTCCCCCACAACGTCCATATGCGCTGATAAAAGCAGGGAGGGTTTGTTTTTACGGTTTGCCGTAGCGGGAATGCGGGCAATTATATTTTTATAGCGGTCATATCCGGCGCAGATATCGTTTTCCCTGAATATTGACATTATTTTTTTTGCCAGCGCTTCTTCCTTAAGGCTTGGCGAGGGGATTTGGCAAAGGGTTACGAACAGGTCTATTAACCTGTATTTTTTTCTTAATTTTTCAAGTTCCATAATTTTATTTTATAATATAGAAGAATATATAGTATAATTTTTTTATACTGCTCCCAAATTAAATTTCAGATTTTTACGGTTAATGCTTGGAGCAGTATAGGCGAAGCAGGAGTGATGAATTTGGGAAAATCCGGCTTTGCCGCGCAAATGCGGACAGTGCCGCCTGCTTCGCTCGGTTTTCCGAAATTCAAACTCGTTTTAGTATAGATTATCACAGGAGAGTGGAAAATGTCAGAATATGTATTTAAAATGAAAAAAGGCGACGTTGAAATCGAGTTAAAATCAGATGATTCAAAATTCATCGAAGACCAGCTTGATAAGTGGAGAGAAGCGCTTCTTAAGGAAGAATAACTTATGGCATATAATTATAGCTTTAAGATAAAAAAGGGTAAGTTTGAGCTGGAAATAACATCAGACAACAAATACTTTGTCATTACCCAGTATGACAAGCTGTTTAAGGAGTTCAGCGACCCCGGAAAACCCGCAAAAGAGCCCGAAAAAGATAAAGAGCTGGAAGATTTCCTTTATAAAAGGAACTTTGAGCGTGACGAGGCCCGGGAAAAAACGGTTGAAAACGCTGAGCCTGAACCGGAAGCTGAACCGGAAGTTGAGCCAGACCCCGAACCAGAGCCGGAGCCGGAAGAGCCGCCAAAAAACTCAAAAGTATACGATATTCTTGAGGAAAAGCTCTCTTCCCTGCCGGAAGAGGAAAAAAACAGGCTGAATTTAAACAGGAAAGAGGAAAAACAAAACAACATAACTCCCGAGTTCGATAATATTGAGGATTTAATACGCCTTAAAAATCCCGGGACAAAACTCGATTACCTGTTACTGGCCTCTTATTACCTGCAGGAAAAGGAAGATTTTGAAAAGTATTCCTTAAAACAGATAAATTCGCTTATCCTGCCCAACTCCAAAGAACCGGTCGACCACTCGGTAATACATGAGGCGGTTGCTCATGAATATTTTGAGGTAGTGCCCGATTACCTGGGGACTGCCGGGATTACCGAATATAAGATTACAAAAGAAGGAATTGACTATATACTGAATGAATTGCAGGAAAAATAAAGCGGTTGTGGCAATGAGCGGGGGGGTAGACAGCAGTGTGTCCTCCCTTTTGCTTCTTGAGCAGGGATATGAGGTTGTCGGCTTAACCGGGATTATGTCTGATAAATCTTTTAAGGCTGTTGAAGAAGCGAAAAAAGTATGTAAAGTGCTGGGCATCAGGCATGAAACCCTTGATTTGAGGGAGAGCTTTAAGAACCTGGTTATAGATTACTTTGAGCGGGGCTATATGAGCGGCTTAACCCCGAACCCGTGCGTTTTTTGCAACAGGACGATTAAATGGGGAAAAATGGCGGATTTTGTGTTTAATGAGCTTAATGCCGGACTCTATGCGACCGGCCATTACGCAAGAATCATCAATAACAGGATATACAGGGCTAAATACTTGAAAAAAGACCAGTCATATATGCTGTTTAACCTGACGAAGGAGGATATGTCAAGGACTGTGTTCCCGCTTGGCTCAATGAGCAAGCCCGATGTCAGGGAAATCGCCGAAAAGAATAACCTGCCGGTCGCGCAAAGCAAGGAAAGCCAGGATGTTTGCTTTATACAGCCACCTGAAACAACGCAGTCATACCTGACAAAAAGGTTTGGGGAAAAGCCCGGGGAAATAGTCGGGTATAAGACAGGAAAAGTGCTCGGCGAGCACCGGGGGGTGTTTAATTACACCATAGGCCAGCGAAAAGGCATACGTGTCTCAGCTCCTGAGCCTCTTTACGTAATCTCAATGAATCACGGGGAAAACAAAATTATGGCGGGATACAGGGATGAGCTCTTAAGTAGCGAATTTGAGGTAAACAACGTTAACCGGCAGCAGGATTTTACCGGGAGGGTAATGGTAAAAATAAGGTATAACTCGCCGGCACAGGAGGGTTACATAACACCAACAGGTGAAAAAACGGCCCATGTAAGGCTTAAAGAGCCGAAATCCGCGGTTACGCCCGGCCAGGCGGCAGTTTTTTATGACCTTAATAATGAGTACCTGCTTGGCGGGGGGATAATAGAGTCAGCGGGAGGAAATTTTTGAAAAAATTCTGGCTGCTACCTGAGTAGTTACCACCGTTTTTAGGGTTTATTAAGTTTTCTTAAGTTGAATTTTTCTAATAATCCTTCTGTTTTTTATATATATTCCTTAAATCGCATGAAATACTTTATATTAAATCTTTATAAGTTTTAACCTCTTGAAAACCTCACTATAACTGAACAAAAAGTAAATTAACCACAAAATATTGTTTTTATAATAATAAGAAAGGTTGATAAATCAAAAAATTTAAAACAATAAAAAATAGATAGAGTAGAGGTAAAGACAGCATACGGATAGATTAGGGGGACTTTCTACTAGAGGGATAAGGAAAAGCACACAAAGGGAAGGTTAGATTTAAAAGAGGTCTTAAGGACTTCTTTTTTTTTGCGAAAATAT
>JANQGS010000253.1 GCA_028277195.1 Candidatus Gastranaerophilales bacterium | reverse complement strand
TTGGATAGCTAGTGTCATGGTCTTAATTCTCCTTTCGTATATAAATTTTTAATTTTTTGCAGTTCTTTATTATATAAAGTAGATACTTTATATTTAATTGCTATATATTCCAGTCTGGTTTAATATTTTGTTACAATTTTCAAAATTGTACTTAAATCGCAACAGTTCAGGCTATCTTAAATTTAAAATTTTTAAATATCAACAATTATAAAAAAAAGACCGAGCATTGCTCGGTTTGATAGCTGGATCGTGTCTGGGTAAGAGTCGAATATATGCGTGTTTGACATTATAAAACCATTTTTGGGAAAATTTATAAATTCCCCTACTGGCTAATCTGTTGTTATAATTTTCTTAAGTCAGAACGGCTAAGTCGGTTATACAATATGAAATTTTTTCTTAAAAAACTCGGTAATGTTATTAAAGCCCTGATTAAAATACTGCTGGTATTGGGGATAATTTTCCTGTGCTATATATACTTTGATAAAATATCCGCTTATATAATCCACAGCCGCTCATTTTACCTGATTTACCTCGGGGATGGCGAGTACAAAAAAGAAAATTACCAGAAAGCAATAGAATATTACATAAACGCCCTGGAGCTCTACCCGGAACACATAAAAGCACGCTACAACCTCGCTAATATATATGTGGCGTATGAGGATTTCCCCGGGGCGGTAAGGGAATATGAAACCGTATTAAAACATGACCCCGGATACTTAAACGCGCGAATAAGCCTGGGGATTATACTGGCTGAGGAACTGCTGGAATTTGACAGGGCAATAGCAGAATATGACAAAGTAGCGGAAACCAAAACAGAAATTATAAATATTCCTTTTTTATATGACAACAGGAAGCAGGTTATAAAAGCAAAAGCAATTGCCTGCTACAACAAGGGGCTTGCCTACCGGGACAAGTCAATGCTGTACGGCTCAGGCTCGCAAAAATACAGGGAGAACCTCTTAAAAGGGGCTGATAGTTACGAAAAATCCCTGGAACTCGTCCCCAATAATTATGACGCCCAATATAACCTGGCTCTTACGGCGCACCTGCTCGGGCTTTATACCGATGCGCTCACAGGATACTGCAAGGCAATGCTCATTGCCCCTCTTAATTATGAAGCGCACTTTAACCTTGCGGTTTTACTAAAACAAAAAAACCTGTACAAGGAATCGTATGAGGAGTTTAAGGACGCAGGCTCACTTATGGTGTACAAGGGCGATGCGTTCCACGCATCACAAATATACAGCATGCTCAATGAAATAAGCAGGATGGCTATTGCGGAATATGGTTATGAGCCCAGAAAGCTGGTTAAGCGGCTTGATGAGGAAATAGAGGAAATCGCTCCAGGCCCTGATGACTCAATAACAGTCAATGAGCTGGAAAATGCCATTAGAAAGCGAATAAAAACAGCCAGCATTTGCAGGAACTACCTTAAGGGGCTTTAAAGCACATTAATACCTACTGCCTTTTTTGTTCATTGTTAACCTCGCTGTGCTTGACTATATTAAACAAAACCAGCCATAAACCCATGCCAATTAAACACCCCACAGTATCCGCAATAAGGTCAGCCCAGCTCCCGCAACGCCAGGGAATAAAATACTGGTGGATTTCATCTGTTGCACCGGCTATGACTGCGATTAACAGGCAGTACTTGCCGGTCTTTATAAAATTATCGTTTTTTAACTCAAACCCGAATGAAAGTAAAAACCCCATTACAGCATACTCAATTACATGAAATAACTTGTCAAATCTCGTAATATCAATAGCTACCTGCTTTGAGGACATATACCAGATAACCCCGAAATATACGATTGCAGGCAGGATTTTTAAGACCTTTTTATTAATCCGCATATTTTCCCCCAAAATTGCCGGGCTGCCTCAACTTTTAACGCAACAGCAAGCGCAAGGTAAATAATAGAAGCAATTGAACAGCTTATAATAACATTCAGCGCCATGTAGAACTTTTCATCTCCTAAAATTTGTCCCGCAAACATTTTTACCCCATATACAATAAACGCCATTATAACACTTATGATGATTATTTTCCCGGAATCCGGAATTAATTTTTTAAACTCAAGGTTAATTTTATTTTTAATTAAAATCGCCAGCAGCAAGGCGTTTATTGCCGACACTATCACGGTCGAGAGGGTAATCCCGCCTATGCCGAATTTTTCGACCAGTATAAGGTTGAGCAGCGCTTTTGTAAATATTGACAAAAACGCAACGATAAACGGTGTTTTCGTATCATCAAAAGCATAAAAAATCCTGGTAAGAGTATCCCTGGCAGCGTAAAAAACAATTGCAAAAGAGAGGAAGAACAGGGCCTCTGTTACCATAAAGGTATCTGCCGCGTCAAAATTGCCTCTCTGGAACAGGATTGTAATTATCTCATGGCTGAAAAACACAAAAAAGACCAGTACCGGGAATGTCACGAACCATAGCGAGCTTATGCCCCTATGAAAATAATATTTTAGCCCTGTCCAGTCTTTTTCTCCCACCATCCTTGAAAAAGTCGGGAAAATAGAAACCAGCATTGCCGTAATCAGTACCCCGGCAGGGAATTGAAATATCCTGTTAGCATATCCTATTGCTGACCAGCTTCCTTCCGGCAGCCGGGAGGCAAAAATCATATCAACGTAAATATGCAATTGCCCCACAGAGCATCCGAGCATTGCCGGGAAAAGGATTTCGCCTATTTTTTTAATTTTTTCGCCCTTTAAGTCAAAATCAAACCCGTACTTAAACCCGGCGCTAAAATATGCCGGCATTTGTATTACAAGCTGCAAAACCCCGCCTATCAGGGTGCTCCACGCCAGTACAAGACCGCCGTAATGCCCTCCTGCATACAATACCGCAATTATAATGACAATACTGGTAACCATCGGGCTCAGCGCAGTCAGGAGGAATTTATCGTAAACATTGGAAATGCCGAATAATATGCCTACAATCCCCCCTACAAATATTACGGGCGACATAATTTTTAATTGTTCGGCAATCATCCGCTGCAGCTCAGGGTCAGCTCCCGGGGCAATTATTTGGGCTATAGCGCCTGAGCTGAAAAAAACGAGTATGGTAATAACAATAAAGCCCATGCCGGTCATATTAAGGAATGTATTGAGCGCTTTTTGCCCGGGGCTTCCCTTGGAAAACACGGAAACCGTAACCGTATGGAAAGGCCCGCCAAGCCCGCCGAGGATAATCAGGGTAATGGCCGGTACCTGGTAGGCGTAAAAATAAGCGTCGCTCTCAAATGAAGCGCCGTAAACCCCGGCTATTACCACATCCCTGAAAAAGCCGACAATCTTGCTCAATACAGTTATAAGGCTTATTAACCCGGCTATTTTAAATATGTTTTTAAGGTTCATGTGCTTATCCCAACACTATTCATAATACCTTAATAATATTAAATTTTATTAAATTTCCGGGCGACCATGTTTAAAAATTTCATTTCGTGGAAAGTAATATATAGAACTG
>JANQGS010000130.1 GCA_028277195.1 Candidatus Gastranaerophilales bacterium | reverse complement strand
TATGCGCGGGCGGGGAAGTTGAAACAGGATTCTTAAACGTCATAGCAACTGACGCCAGGGTTTCGTATTCCCTGAGAAGCTCCCAGCCGGACAATGAGCAGGAATTATTAAACCTTGTGAGCTCTGCGGTTCGGGACTTGAACGAGGAATACAGAGGTTTAATCAGTATTGACATTGAAATTAAGCCGCACTTAAAGCCGTTTACCAGGAGTGAGGATGATTTTTGCGCTAAATTGATTATGAGGGCAGCGGGAAATTTAAACATAAAATGCACCCCCTCCTCTTTTCACGCGGGCGCTGAAACGCACGTGCTCGCAAATGAAAAGGAAAACCGCTACAACGAACCGTTCAACCCTGTTATTGTTGGGCTGGCAAACCTTGAAAACATTCACTCCAGTGATGAAAAAATAGAGTGGGAAAGTTTTTTAACCGGACGAAAATGGCTTGAGGAGATAGTTTCAGGGTTTTAGAAAACAGCACACGCCAGTCACTCCAGGGCAGTGCAGAAATACGCGAAACGCTTCGCAAAAATGCTGGGGCTCTGTGACGGGGATAATATTCCTGTTGGGGCGGGGAAACAGTGGGACCCTGTTCTTGTTAAGGATTTTTCAAAAATAATCCCTTTGATTTAGAGGATTTAAACCCCGGGGTTGATGATACCAACCCGCATAAAAGAGTAATCTTATAAGTGGTAGGAGAAATTTCAGCCCGGGGAGTATGAATATATGAAAAATTTTAAGCAATTAGTTATAACCGGCCTGCTGGCCCTGTTAGCCGGCACTCCGGCAGGCGCGTTTGACGGGGCGGTTCTAAAGGGAATACAAATTGATTCCCCTGATAACCGCAATTACAGAATTGTAATAAAAACAGACCGTGATGTGCCGGTTAAAAAACACATTACCGACGCAAACAGGGTTGTGCTCGATATGGAGAATATCAAACCCGCACAGTACGTAAACACCCTGTATAATAATGCTACGGAAATTGAACATGTAATAGTACAGCCGTCTTCAGGCAACAGGTTGAGGATTTTCCTCCAGGGGCTCAACATTGCGGCAGGTAAAGTTATTCTTGACACAAGGGATGAGGTGCCGGGTCCTGAAAATATAATCCCGGACCTGCCCTCAGCCCCAATATTCATAGACCTGTCAGACAGGTCGGTTGACAAGGTAAAACCCGTATTGCCGGTAGTTTCCCCCCCGGAAGCGAGGGTTGTGCCCGGCTCTTTTGCGGGTAAGGCGTTTGACGCGGGTGTTTTTGACTGGGTGTTAAGGTTTGCAATGCTTGCGGTTATAGTTATAGCGGGCATTAAATTCTTCAATAAGCCCAAAAATATTGAAATTAACCTTTCCTCCGAAAAAATGAAAAACAGGGAAATGGATTTATTAAAAACAGCGGAAGCGCAAAAAGAGCTGCTCACGAGGAGTTTAGGGATTACACCCGGGGCCGGGAAGCCCGTTAATTCCTCTTTATCGCAATATGGACTCAGGGAGTACCAAAACAGCCAGTTGCCGCCGAGGAAAACAGCCCCAACCTCGCCTGAAAGACCGCTGTTAAGGCCAACAGCAGCCCCCGCTCAAAACACAAAATTAAGGCAGCCCGTACAGACAAAAATAACAAAAAAACAAATACAAAAGACCAGGGAAAACTTTGACGGCACAAAATTCCTTGAAACAATGGCGTCAATTTACCAGAAAAGCGGCAGGGATGACCTTGCCAGCGGGATAAGGCAAAATATTATGAGGAAGCAGGCAGGATAGAGGTCATGCCTGAATATCGAGCACTCCCGGCACTGCTGGCTCGTCTGCTCCCTCTACGATTATTTCCCTTGTTATAAACCTAAGTTGCGCTCCTGGTGGCAGGTTAAGGTCTTGAGGAATCTGCCCTGCACCACCAGCTCTCCTGCAACCACACGGTTGCCCGGCTGCAACTTTTGTAACTCCTGGAACTCCTGTAACATCCATAATTATAGTCTCCCTGTTCTCTTTAATTATATATTAATGACTTCTGTTGAAAATATCAATACTTTGTTAAAATAAAGTAATGAATAAAAAACCGCGGAAAATTGCAATGGTAAGCCTTGGCTGCCCGAAAAACCTGGTTGACTCCGAAAACCTGCTTGGGCTGCTGCATCGGGACGGACATGAAATTACACTTAACGAGGAAGATGCTGATATTATAATCGTTAATACCTGCTCATTTATAAAGGATGCTGAAAAAGAATCCGTAAGGGCAATACTGTCCCTCACCGGGAGAGGCAAAAAAGTGGTTGTTGCAGGCTGCCTTCCCCAGAAATACAGGGAAGAGCTCAAAGAGGCCATGCCGGAAGTGTTTGCTTTTGCGGGCACGGGGGATTTAAGCAAAATACGCGATATTATCAGGGGCGGTTCAACTTTTGAGGTGGAAAACTCCCCCCGACACAGGCATATTGAGGACATAAAAAGGTTTCATATATCAATGGGCTCGGGCGCTTACATAAAAATAGGCGAAGGGTGCGATTATGCCTGCTCTTTCTGCGTTATACCGTCATTAAGGGGCAATTATACAAGCCGGGCAATGGAATCCATTGTCCGGGAAGCAAAAGAACTGGGCAAGGAAGGCGTAAATGAAATTATCCTGATAGCCCAGGACACTGCCGGCTACGGAAAGGATATTTACTCAAAACCCTCGCTGGCTGCATTGCTTGAAAAATTGAATGACATTGATGAAATTTCCTGGATAAGGGTAATGTACTTTTACCCCTCGCCGGTTAATGACGGGCTGCTGGATACCATTGCGCGGCTTGAAAAGGTTGTAAAGTATGTTGATATCCCCTTGCAGCATTCACACCCGGATATTTTAAGGCTAATGAACAGGCCCGGCATTGACAACGGAGGGCTTATTGAAAAAATAAGGGACAAAATCCCCGGCGTATCCGTAAGAACGGTATTTATAACGGGCTTCCCCGGTGAGACGGAGGAGCATTTTGAGCATTTATACAATTTTATTGAAAAGCACAGGTTTGATAAGCTGGGAATTTTTGAGTATTCGACCGAAGAGAGCACGCCATCGGGCAAACTAAAGCCCCGGGCAAGCGCCGGGGTGAAAAGGCGGCGAAGAAGAATGTTAATGCAGTTACAGCAGGGGATTTCCAGGCAAATTAACGAATCCCTCATCGGGAAAACCATTCCCTCAATAATAGAGACGGTATCGGAAAAACAGGTTATTGCCCGTACATACCGGGACGCCCCGGAAGTTGACGGGCTGGTTTATATTAATACCGATAAGACTGGCGCAGGCCCTGAGCCGGGGGAGATTGTAAATGTGGAAATAACCGGGGCTGCCGAGTATGATTTAGAGGGATTTATAGCAGGGGATTAAAAGGCAGTATATCTTGAATTGTCCTCCTGGCGGTCTTATCTGCCTCCAGTATCTCTTCAAGCGATGGTTTTGCAATACTTTCGTGTCTTTCCAGGCCTTTTTCAACAATGCCCGCTATGTGTGTAAGCCTTATTTCCCCCTTTAAAAAGGCATATACAGCCTCCTCATTCAGGGCATTCAGGGCGGCGGGGTATGTACCGCCTTTTTCCCCGGCTTCATAGGCCAGTTTAAGGCATGGGAATCTTCCCAGGTCGGGCTTTTCAAAGTACAGCCCTGATATTTCGGTTAAATCAAGGCTTCCTGTTTTTAAGCCCTCGGTTGTTTCCGGGTATGTCAGGGCGTATTGTATCGGGATATGCATACTGGGCAGCCCCATCTGGGCGATATAGCTGCCGTCCTTGAACTCAACAGCCCCGTGTACTATACTTTGCGGGTGTATTACCACCTCAATATCCCTGTAGTCAACCCCAAAGAGCCAGTGTGCCTCTATTACCTCAAGCCCCTTGTTCATTAAGGTGGCTGAGTCCACGGTTATTTTCTTACCCATGGACCATTTAGGGTGCGCAAGGGTGGAATTAACGGTTGCGTCCCGGATTTCTGCCGGGGTTTTTGTTCGAAAAGGGCCTCCTGATGCTGTCAGAATAATTTTCCGGGGCTTTTTATTTTCCAGGCACTGGAAAATTGCCGAATGCTCGCTGTCCACCGGTATAATGCAGGTATTTTTTTCTTTTGCTTTTTTTGTGATGATGTTACCTGCGGCAACGAGCGTTTCCTTATTGGCCAGGGCAATGTTTATGCCGTTGTCTATCGCGGCAATTGTTGGTTCAAGCCCATTTATCCCGTTAACCGCCATTAAAACCAGGTCATTATCAGGATTAGCGGCTATTTCCCTCAACCCCTCCGTTCCCCAGAGAGTATCCTTGCCCAGCTCCATGGCTAATTCCCGGGACTTTACCGAGACCGTCCGGGGTTTAAATTTTTCCGCCTGTTTTTTCAGGAGTTCTGTATTATTGCCTGCTGCAAGGGCTATCACTTCAAACCTGCCGGCGAGGCTTTCTATTACTTCCAGGGCTTGTCGGCCTATTGAGCCGGTTGAGCCGAGTATTGAAATTTTTCGCTTCATTTTCTTAACAATATAATTTCTCCTTGCTATCATTATAACTTGAATTGTAGCATTTTAAGTTATTAGGTAAATATGGTATAATATTTTTACAGGTTTTTTAGGCGAATAGAGGAGGGCTGCTTTTGGCGACAATTGAAATTCAGGCTCAGAACCTGCGGAATAAATACAGGAATCACGCTGTTATCAAACCCCTGATTTCTTACTGCAGGAAAAATAAACTAAGTTTTGAATTCTTAATGGAAATAGACCAGGGGCACTATGGGCAAAAAAGTTTTAATACTACCAATGTATACTATATGAAAATAGGCAATACTCTGCTAAAACAGAATAGTTACTATTGCGGGTGGAAAAACCTGCTTGATTTAATAATTTTTGCTTATGAATACCTCGGTATCCAAAAGCCGGACAACCTCAACAGGGCTATCCATGCATTTAACAGATAACCAGTAAAAAATGAAAAAACTCTCCGTATTTCTATTGAGCCTTATGCTCTGCGCCGGCGTTGCATTTTCACAACCAACAGAAAATGTGCTCATTATACTTGACTGCTCAATGAGCATGGACGAAAAAATCCGGGGCCAGAAAAAAATTGATATTGCAAAAAATGTCATAAAACGGGTCTTAAGTGAAATACCTCCTGATGTTAACGTGGGGCTGCGGGTTTACGGCCATAAAAGGGATGCTGTAAAGGGATTTCTCGGGATTGATAAATGTGAGGTATCAGAGCTGTTAGTCCCGGTTTCCCCGGGCAACCGCGCGTTAATCTACCGGGAGTTAACCAGGCTTCGCCCGGTAGGATGGACACCTATTTGTTATTCGCTTACAGAGGCGTCAGACTATGATTTTATTAATTTAACGGGTAAAAAAAGGATTATACTCGTAAGTGACGGCATGGAAACCTGTAGCGGAAATCCCTGCGAGCTGGCGGTTGAGCTCGTAAGGGAAAACTCTGATATAGCCATAGATGTAATCGGTTTTGACCTGTCCGCTGATCCGTCAGTCATAAGCAACCTCAGGTGCGTTGCGCTTGCCACCAGGGGCAAGTTCTATAATGTCGGCAACCCCGAGGAGTTTTTGCGGAGCATGCAGCAAATTTTCAGCATTTCCAGGGACGTGCAGGGCAGGATTTTAGGAGAATAGGTTTTTAAGTAAGGCTTATAGGTCAACGAAGGTAAATTAAGGCGCTCCATTTTTTGGGTTTGAAAGTTTCCAACTATAGGTAAAATAAATTTGGATTACATTTTTCGGAACGAATATTTGTAAATTTTTGATATTTTTTTTGCACATGGACGGCACATGGCGATAGAGTCATTGCAGTGATTTTAAAATTATCTATTAACCATAATTAAATTGCAAATTGGTATAACTATGGATAGATATGCCCATATCATGCCCGAAATCAGGGAGCAGAGTGTTAATGTGCTGGATAGCTTATTTATGCAAGATAATAAAAAGTATATTCACAATAAGGTAAGTGGAGTTGGGTAAGTTCTTATTCTCTTAAATCAAAAACGTTATAGTCAAATGTAAATTTAATATCAATATCTTTACCTTTATATTCTTCAGGCAATGGATCAAATGGTGCTGCTTTATTTATTTAAAAGGGGACAAAAAAGCTTTCTTTATACATAGTTCTGGTTCACTACAGTTATTATTAGATGGATCAGTATAACCTTCGTCATTTATTTGACAGTAATCATTCTCTTGATCGTCCATACTTACCTTCTTTTATTTATTAATATAATTTTATTATAATAATGAATAAAATATAAATATTTTTTTAAACTCATATTGGATCATTTTATGTCTTTTCAAATTTATTGATATAGCATCAAAATTAATGAAATTTAGACAACTTGCAACAAATTTGCAACAAAATGGCAAAATTAAGCAAAAAGCCAAAGTTTGAAATGATATTAGAAAAGCTACAATTCAGACATAATAAGAAAAAATAAATGCGCCTGGGGAGATTTGAACTCCCGGCCTACGGCTTCGGAGAACAAAAAATAGGGTTAACCTGTTTTTATAAACTTTAATAGGATTTAATCATAATAGCGATTTGTAGGTTTTGTTAAAATTAGTAAAAATGGATTAAATTACATAGTTACGCACCATATCCGCACCAGATTTTTTGCTCTTTTTTTAGATTATATTTCAAAAACTATAAAAATAAGCTACAAAAAAACAGGGGCTGAAAATTACCGATCGGGAATAATTGACACAGAACTAAACCTAATTCTATCAAATATTACCGAACGGTAACTATGCGCTATGTAAATGTAGCAGCTGTTCTGTCACAATTTCTTGATACAAACTCTAAAATTTCCTGTGCTATTTCAGCTTCCGTTTCTTTTGCTATATCCTCTAACGCTGCCGGTAATTTCTTAACCTGGGCATTTATTGTCTGTTCAATAAATGCAGGGTTAATATCCAG
>JANQGS010000093.1 GCA_028277195.1 Candidatus Gastranaerophilales bacterium | reverse complement strand
CCTCCAGGGCGGGCGGGTGGGGATTTTGAATAAATTTACGGTTAATTAGCAACTCAGGTTATTTTTGTATAATATTTAATATGAAAACTATATTGATAGTAATAACTACCTGCTTAATATTGAATCTCCAGGTAAATGCCGAGGAGTATTTTTCAGAAATATACCTCCCGGGCTCGGATGACTCTGGCACATTTGTAAATATTTTAGATAATGATAATATCTTAACCGGCTCAATAAATATAAATAAAGTTCAGGATGAAAACATATATTCTGAAATTATTCCGCACCATAAGCTGTTTTTTGGTAATGTGAGCGTTTATAAGGATAAAACATCCTTTAGCACAATCCGGAGCGAGGACGACCTTGGAGTAAAACTCTCGGGCGGCTCAGGAATTCTTAGCTACTCGGCAGGTATCTATAACATAAATAACACCGGGGCCTGGGCATCTTTTAATCCGCTACATTTCTTTCCGGAGACGGGAAAACTGGAAATGGGCGGAGGAATTTTCACTAACAGACTGGGCCTGGAAGACATAACAAACCAGAAGAACACTTTTAACCTTTTTACAGGATATAAGTTTAAGCGTTTTTCAACAAGGGGGGATTTTATAAGAAAGGACTACACTTATCATGATGACAGGTATTATAATAACTGGATTTTTTCAAACAAATTTGACCTTACAAAAAACCTTAGCCTTAAAGCGGGTTATAAGGAATATGAAGAAACAAAGTCAATGGTAAATGACTTTGGGGTCGAGTATTCTATAGGAAATGTAAAGCTGGAGGTTGACACTTCATTAATAAAGTATCGGGATAATAATGCCAGGGACAGCCGCAGGTTTGGGGTAAGGACCAGGTATTTGTTTTAAAACCTCAGGTCGAGACTTCAAAAGAACCGATTACGCATACATTTAAATTTTTAAAAACTTTTTCCGACAGGACAACCTGGCCTCCATTCAGGTTTATAAAACTGCCTGAGTGCAAATTTTTATCCCAGTTGCTCGTAGCTATGTACGTGCGCTCATAAATATCCTTGCCCGGCCCTTTAAATTTAAGGCTTACTATGTTACCTTTTTGAATTTCATTATAATTAATAATTTTTGATTTTTTGCAGTCAATAATTTTATCCAGGCATTTAAACATAGGCTTTAGCCAGATAGAAAAATACAGATTATTCATAACTAACATTAGTTTATACCCTCCCGGGCTTTTCTCTATAATTTAATTATAGGGTGTATTTAACAATTTAACAAATTTATTTCTGATAATCAGAAATAAATTGTATAAAATTTAACAATATTTATAAAATTTAAAATAGATGAGTTTCCCCGGGCTCAAAACTGCCCAAAAGGGAATGCAGCTCCTCCCTGGAAAAAGGCTTTTGTAAAAAACCGTCTATATTGCTCCTGAGCGAGTCCCTCTGCTCCGGGGAATACTCGTTTAGCAATCCGCCCGTTATGGCAATTACAATCGTATCCTCAAACAGGTTTTCGTCCTTAGCGGTTTTTATAAGGGTCTGCCCGTCAATACCCGGCATTTTAAGGTCGGTTATTAAATAATGGTAACTTTTACTCCGTATCCTGCTCAAACCCTCTTCCCCGCTGGTCGTAATCTCAACCTCCAGCCCCATTTTCTCCAGATATCGCTTCATTACCCTTAGCAAATCTTTCTCATCATCAATAACAAGAACCCTCCCGGTTAATTGCGGTTTTTTCTCTTCTAAAATCAATGCCTCATTCATTTTTGCCTGCTTCAACTCCTTTAACATCCCGGCTATCATTAAAACGTACTCTTCCTGCTTTTTAATGCCCCCGGCCAAAAAATCACTGTCCCCGGGTTCTTTTTCAAGCCGCTCACTCATCCCTTCAAGGTTTATCTTCATTTTCATCAGGTGATTATTCAGTTTATGAATAAAATCACTTAAAAATGTATCTTCCGGGTACATGGAATTTTTGGTCATGGTTGGTTAATAATAGTAATATATACACTTATTATTTTATCTGTTAAAGGAAATATATCAATGCAAACAAAAAGAGAACAACTAATCCCAATATTGCAGGAGGTGCAGGAAAAAGAAGGCTATCTTTCAAGGCAATCGATAGTGAAAATCAGCAAACAGCTTAACCTGCCCGAAAGCAAGGTTTATGGAGTGGCAAGTTTTTATAACCAGTTCCGCTTCCAGCCCGGGGGTAAGTATGAAATCCAGATATGCAGGGGCACAGCGTGCCATGTTCAGGGCTCTTTAAAAATACTGGAAATTTTAGAGGGCGAGCTCTGCATAAAACACGGTGAAACTACCCGTGAAGGGCTGTTTAGCCTGGAAGTAGTGGCCTGTATCGGGGCATGCGGCCTTGCGCCGGTAATAAGCATAAACGGCGAGTTTTTCGCAAAAGTTACAGCTGAAAAAATCAAGAACATTTTGAATGAATTCAGGCAAAAGGAAAAAAATAATGACAACTAATAAAACGAAAATCTTTATAGGTACGGGAACATGCGGTCTTGGCGCGGGTGCTGTGAAAACCCTGGAAGTTATAAAAAACTATCTTGCGGAAAAGGACATAAAAGCGGAAATAATTAATGTGGGGTGTATAGGGCTCTGCTACGCCGAACCCATAGTTGACGTGATGCTGCCGGGCCATAACAGGGTGGCTTTCGGCAATGCGAGCAGGGAGAATATAGTAAAAATACTGGATAAAATTTTTAATAAGGAAATCGATTTTGATAACGTCCTCTACCAGTTTAAAGGTGAAAACACCGGGAAATGGGACGGCGTTCCGTTTTTTGAAGAACATGAATACCTTAAAAAACAGACAAGACGGGTCCTGGCAAACTGCGGAATTATTGAACCCACTGACATTGAGGGATATATAGCCAGGGGAGGCTATACAGCGCTGGAAAAAACCCTGAAAAACCACACCCCCCCGGATGTATGCGATATAGTGGAAAAAAGCAGGCTGAGAGGCAGGGGAGGTGGAGGCTTTCCAACGGGCAAAAAATGGAAAATTGCCCTGAACCGGGAAGCAGGTCAGAAATATTTTATATGCAACGCCGACGAGGGCGACCCCGGCGCATTTATGGACAGGGCAATCATTGAAG
>JANQGS010000084.1 GCA_028277195.1 Candidatus Gastranaerophilales bacterium | reverse complement strand
GAGTTTTAGTGCGTTTAACGATGCCGCAGATTCCGGCCAAATTTTTTTCAACATAGTTATAGACCAGAATATTGATGGCATTGCAGCAAGAACATTTACGGGGGCTGTAAAGTATGGTGAAGTTTTTTCACCTGACGTAAAGGATTTAATAATTTATGCTGACGGCTCGATAAATGTTTATGCAACTCCCACGGTAAACGTGAAAGCTGTTGGTTATATTGACGGCGAGGAGGTCGCGGCGCAATGAACGGGACCATTTTAGTTTTAGGGACTTCCGAAGGTGTTGAAAAAGAAAACAATAGTTATGATTTATTCCCTAAATTAGTACAGGCAAAAATATTTACGGAATACGGAAGACAAACCTTGTTTATCAATAAGGCGATAAGTAATACAACAACTGCTGATTGTATTAATAATATGCCCTGGTGGAGTAAGATAACGCCTGATTTAATTATATATTGCGGTATTGGCAATGATTGCGTGAAAGATGCAGGGGAAGAACCTTATACTGAAAGGGTTACAACAGCTCAATGCGCTGTAAATCTCCAGGTTATATATAATAAAATGTTGGAAATTATAAGCCCGAAAGGGAATATTATCTTTACGATGCCCTGGGAAGTGGCGACAGAAGCGGAAGGCGGCGCAGCCAGGCCAAATCATGAAGCATACAGAACGGTGTTAAGTAATTTTTGTAATGGTGGAAATACCCGGGGGCATATTATTGATATGCCTGATTTCAGGACGGCCTGGGTACAGGCTCAATGGGCTGAAAATTTGTACGACTACAATCATCCTAATGAGACGGGCAGTGACAAGTTATTGCCTATAATATGGCCCTACGTGAATTCAAAGGTTAAGAACTGGTTAAGGTAGTTGCATAGGAGGATATAGAAATGAATTACCAGGATTTGATTAATGTTCTTAAATTGTCTTTAAGCTACTCAACGGTTGGCGAAGAGCTGGACGCTTCGGCAGAAACCAGGTCTGTGCCACAAATAAAAACAGGGGGGTATGTGTTGAATGGTTTTATTATAAGCAGTGGCGGTAGTTTAACCCTTATAATGCAGGATGATGAAGAATTTTCGATGGGGACTGTTGTTGTTGATATGACAAGAGTTATCCCCGGCAGGCCAAAGTCTGTTAAGGCAGGCTCTACAGCTAAGATTGTTCCGTCTTACGGGGTGTAATATGATAATAGGCAGTGGGATAGGCATAGGGTTTGGCAGCGGGCAGCTGTGGACCCCAGCGGGAATGGCTCTTGCGCTCTGGCTTGATGCGGCTGACGCGAATACTATAAGCCTTAATGGCTCAAATGTCGCTCAATGGGATGACAAAAGCGGTGTTAACCGCCATGCTTCTCAGGGGGTAGCGAGTTTGCAGCCTGTTTATGATTCCGGTAGCCGAAAAATAACCTTTGTTGATGATTATCTTGATTTGACATCGGTTGCAGCGGATATTGCAAGGAATATCGGGGACGGGAACTGTTTTTTAGTGCTTGATTATACGGACACAAGTTCTGCCAGGGTCCCGTTTCATATATCAAACGGGACTGACGGCGGTAAAGCCAGGTTTACAATGAGTTATGACCTGGGCAGCTCAAGTGCCGGATTGCAGGTAGCGGGCAGAAGGCTTGACGGCGACAACTACCAGTATGTTTCAAACGGTACAGAGCCTTCCGGAATATTAATACAGCACGGCAACCCTGTGTATGCAAGCAGTGACGTATATTTATACATAAACGGAAGCCTCGACGCCTCAAGCACCGGTTTCCAGACAGACGGCAATACAGATGACACGGACTCCCTGGTTGTGAGAATAGGCAGTGGCGGCGGCAACCAGTTTATTGGGGATATTTATGAGATATTAATTACAGGAACGCTTACAACGGACCAGAGGCGGCAAATTGAGGGTTATCTGGCTCATAAGTGGGGACTAACCGCTAATCTCCCGACCGGACACCCTTATAAAAACACGCCGCCCAAAAAGTGAAAATAGGAGGTTATAAAATTGGAATGGCTTAATTTGCTACCCCTGCCGGTAGCCCTTGGTGTTGTGCTATACGTCAACAAAAAACTTGAAGAGCATGAAAAAAATTGTGTCATGAAGGAAATTGTCCAATATATTAGGGATGATATAAAAAGCCTTAGCGAAAAATTGGACAGGGTAATTGAAAGGTTATTGTAATGACAGTAATGTTAAAAATGCAGCGGTTTCAGGGTTATGAATTGAAATGTAAGTGCGGTTGCGGCCTGCTTAATTATGACAATCTTTTTTTGATGAAACTGGAAGTTTTCAGGGATTTGCTGGGCAGCAGGCTGGAAGTAACTTCAGGGTGCAGGTGTATTGAGTATAATAAGGCTGTGGGGGGCAAGACCTCATCCCTGCATATAGCCGAGGGAAAAACGGCAATGGCGGCGGATGTAGCGCCTTTGGACGTTAAACCTCAAAAAGTTTTTATTTTGGCGATAAAAGCGGGATTTTTTAATGAGGTTATCTGGTATCGGGACAGGGCGTTCGTGCATCTGGGGATTGACCCGAACCAGAAGGATTTGTTTGTCGATGTAATATAAAGCCTCACTATGTGCCCTGTAAGGACTCGGCTGGTTGCCAGCCGGGTTTTTTTATGCTACATTTTGAATCAAGAAAGTTCGGACTCTGTATATTAATCCCAGGTCTATAGTATAAAATGCTGCCTTAAAAACAAGACAGCATTTTTGTTGTTTTTGATATAATTTTTTATTAAAAAGGAGGAGTAAAAATGACAAAAACCACAATTATAGGAGTATTACTAAGAAAAAGAACCCTTACCTCAACCGAGTTCCAGGCTATCCTGTCAAAATACGGTTGCAGCATTAAAACAAGAATAGGTATTCATACGGCTTCTGATAACGTATGTTCACCGGATGGCGTGATTTTGCTTGATGTAATAGGTGAAGAAGCTGAAATAAAAGCATTGGAAGCTGAATTAAAAGCTATTGACGGTGCGGAAGTTCAAAAAATGGTGTTTGAGCTCTAATAAATGAACAAAGACCCTTTTATACTGGGCTCCGGCCCGCCAACCAGAACTGCTGAAATGATTTCAAGGGCATTCAGCACCGGGTGGAATAGTGCTGTCACAAAAACCATATGCCTTAACCATAAGGAAATGGTTGACGTTAGCCCGAGAATTTACAGGCTGAAAAACGGCTTAAAAAACATTGAGCTGATAAGCGCCCTGCCTGCTGAACAATGGGCACGGGAAATAAATGCACTTAAAGAAAAATATCCTGATAAAACCATTATAGCAAGCATTTCAGCTGAAGCAAACAATACAAAAGCATGGCAGGAACTCGCTGTAATGATGCAGGAGGCAGGAAGCAACGCGCTTGAATTAAATTTTAGCTGCCCACACGGCCTGCCGGAAAAAAGCATGGGCAATACCTGCTCTGATATACCAGAAGCTGCCGCTTCTATTACCCGGGCCGTTAAAGAGGTCTCTAAAATTCCTGTATGGGTTAAACTGTCTCCAAATATAACCAGCATAATCCATCTTGCCGGGCTGTGCGTTAAAAACGGAGCTGACTGCATAACCGCAACCAATACTGTAAAGGGTTTTGCGGGTCTTGATATCAGTACGGGAAAGCCTGAACTTCCGGTTTATGGAGGTCTATCAGGCAACATGATAAAACCGGTTGCCCTAAAAGCCGTTTCAGAAATAGTTTCTAAGGTTAAATGCCCGGTTTCAGCTTCCGGGGGGGTATCCAACTGGCAGGATGCTGTTGAATTTTTACTGCTCGGGGCTTCTTCCGTGCAGGTATGTACTGAGGTTATGTTTAACGGTTATAAAGTTATAGATAAATTAAAATCAGGACTGGCGGATTATCTGGGTGAAAAGTCTATTGACGGGGTCCGGGGAGCTTCGCTTAAATACATAACGTCTTTTTCTGAGCTGGACAAAACCGTTAAACTAAAAGCAAAAATAGACCGGAAATCCTGCATAAACTGCAAAAAGTGTTATATATCCTGCAGGGATGCGGGTTATCAGGCTATTGAGGAAGATATAAGGATTAACAGTGAAAAATGTACAGGTTGCGGATTATGCGGATGTGTTTGCCCGGTAAGATGTATAGAAATGACTGAATTATTTACATTTAGGGGAACTTAGTGTAAATTTATAAAGAGAAAGAAAAAGTTTTTGTCATTCCGGGCGTGCCCCGGAATCTCAATGAGATTCTGAATCAGGTTCAGAATGACAGATACAAAAACTTTTTCTTACATTTTGAAACCCCGCCGAAGTGGTGAAATTGGTAGACACGCATGGTTCAGGGTCATGTGGGCTTAGCCTGTGTGGGTTCGAGTCCCGCCTTCGGCATATCTCGCAAAGCGGGAGCGTTAAAAAAGGAGCTTTCTTTCTCTCTTTTTTAAAAGCTCATTCTAATATAAACAGTATCAATTAACATAGGAGAACAGCCATTAGTAACGCAAAATTTTCGGGCAACAGAGCAGTGCCCATAATGAACGAAAGAATAAGAGCAAGGGAGGTTCGTCTTATTGACGATGAGGGGAAAAACCAGGGAGTAGTTAAAACCCCGGAAGCGTTAGAAATGGCTTATAGTAAAGACCTTGACCTGGTGCTTGTCAGCCCGGACCAGGACCCGCCTGTTGCGAAAATTCTTGATTACGGCAAATACAAGTTCGAAACAGATAAAAGGGCAAAAGACGCAAAGAAAAAACAGCATACCCCTGATGTAAAAGAAATAAAAATGCGATATAAAATTGACGTGCACGATTACCAGGTAAAACTTAAAAGCATTAAAAAATTCCTTAACTCCGGCAATAAGGTAAAAATAGTTGTTATGCTGAGAGGACGGGAAATCCAGCATACAAAACTGGCGTTTGACCTTATTAACAGGCTTGAGCAGGATATGGAAGGCGAAAACTTTATAATGGAGAAAAGAGCCTCCATGGAAGGCAAAAACGCCATTATGATACTTGCGCCGGGAACTTAGCAAACCGCAATTTGTTATTAATGTTCCTTGATAGTATAATACTTTTATTATTGAAATATTGCATTAATTTAAAAGGGAGGAAATATGAAAAAACTCACACTGGGACTTTTGGCCGCAAGTCTTGTTTTTGTGGGCGGATGCCTGCAAAAAGTCGATAACAGCAAACCCATCCTAAAGGTCAACGGACGTATAATTACACAAAATATGTACGATGAAACCTTTGACAAGGGCATTAAGAGGTTTACAGGCGGGAAAGAGATTGATTTAGAAAGCTCCAAGTATAATTTTATTAAACTGATAAATAAAAGCAGTGCCGTTAATGACCTGATTGTCCGGGAATTAATCAAGGCAGAGGCAGACAAGAGAAAAATAAAAGTCACAGATGAAGAAATTACCTCGGAAATAAATGACATGGTAGAAAAAATGGGAGGCCGGGAGAGGTTTGACTCAGTCCTTGCCATGAATAAACTTGATGAGGGCACGTTCAAAAAAGAGACCAGGTTCAGGCTGTTAGTACAAAAACTCATAGAAAACATTATTGGAGATGAAAAAATAAGTGATGAAAAGATAAAGGAATTCTATGAGGAGAACAAGGAAAAACATTTTGAGCACGAAGACGAGGTAAGGGCTTCCCATATCCTTATCAGCGCCTCGGAGAGCGATATAGGGGATATGGTAAAAAGTGACAATCCTGATATAGGGGAAAAAGAGCTTAATAAAAAGGTTCGGGAAAAAATGAACGAAGCCAGGAAAAAAGCCCTGGAAGTAAGGAAAAAAGCTGAGAAAAACCCGGAAAAATTCGCTGAACTTGCGGCGGAATATTCCGATGATACTTCTAATGCAAAAAAAGGCGGTGATTTAGGATTTTTCCCCAGGGAAAACGTAATGGTAGAGGAATTTTCAAAGGCAGCATTCGCTATAAAACCCGGAGAAATAAGTGACCTGGTAAAAACCGGCTTCGGGTACCATATAATTAAGGTAACAGACAGGAAAGAAGCCGGGGTTAAGCCTTTTGAGGAAGTATCGGGCCAGATAAGAATGCACCTTGATAATAAGAAAAAAAAGGAAGCCTTTGACACATTACTCGAAACTTCAAGACAGTCAGCCAATATCGTTTATCTTGAACAGGAATATAATCCCGATAATATACAAAAAGAAATTCAGGATTTTACCAAAGCCCGGCAGGATAAAAAACCCGGAAAAGGCAATCCTGATGAAGAATTAAAGGAAAAAGAACAAGAAAACGAAAAAACTTAAATGAAAAAGCTCATAATACTTTTTCTTTTACTGGCAAATTGCGGAGTCCTCGCTGAAAATGAAAAATTCACGAGGATTTCTACTTACAGTATAAGCGCCATAAACCCCGCGCCCGAAAAAAACATTAAGGGAGAGCACTTCCCCGGGTTTCGCGGCGCAGACCAGCTTGTTATATATACTCCTGAATACGGTGAATATACCGGCACAAACGAGTACGGCAGGGAGGCTACGGTTGTAAGCTCCAGGGTGTTTGCCTTTAACGGGGCAAACTCCTATATACCACCCGATGGATACGTTATTAGCGGCCATGGCCGCGCAAAAAAATGGATGAACCAGAACCTGATTGAGGGGGCTTTTGTAAAAATCGACCCCGGGCAGGGAACGATACAGAGCCGCATAACGCCTGAGAGTTACCTGTACAAGGCCCAACACAAGCTGGCTGAGGTTCAGAAAACAATAACGTACTATAAAAAAAACCTGCCGGGCTATCGTTATTCCTCCTCGCAGAAATACTACAACCGGGCTTTGGACAAATTCCACATGGCAAAGTACCGCCTTTCCCGGAAACATTACAAAAAGGCGATGAAAGACCTTAATTCGTCGCTTTTGTTTTCGCAGAGGGCGTTTTATTGCGCTATTCCGGCAGTAAGTAATGAGTTCCACGGTGTATGGTTAAGGCCAGTTGAGAAAAGCCGCTCAGAAATTGCAAAAACGCTCGAAAAACTCAGGAAAACAGGTATAAACAATGTTTTTCTGGAGACTTATTACCAGGGCTATACTATTTTCCCGAGCAAAACAATGGCAAAATACGGCCTTACAAAACAGAGGGCTGAGTTTAATGGGTGGGACCCTCTTAAATACTGGATAAAAGAGGCCCATAAAAGGGAAATGAAAATTCACGTGTGGTTTCAGGCGTTTTATGCGGGCAATGAGAACGTTAGAGCAACACCCGGCCATTTGCTTTTTGCTTATCCTGACTGGGCAAATGTCCAGAGGAGAAACGCGCTGGAGGACGTGCCAATGCCATCGATTTCCGAGCATAACGGGTATTTTCTCGACCCGGCAAACCATCGGGTCAGGAAGTTCTTGCTCTCTTTAATAAGTGAAATAACTTCCAGGTATAAGATAGACGGCTTAAATATAGATTATGTGCGTTATCCCAAGAGCCTTTCAGTTGATACCAGGGGTTATATTGCTTCCACCTGGGGATATTCAGAATATGCGCGAGATGAGTTTAAGGGGAATTTCGGCAAAGACCCGCTGCACATAAGTAAAAACCACCGATTGTGGCCAAAATGGGTAGAATACAGGCAAAACAAGGTAACCGAGTTTGTATCACAGTTAAGGCAGGCTGTAAAGGGCCGTAATATCACCATTTCAGCCGTAATATTCCCCGATATGGAGGAGACGCTTGAGACAAAACTGCAAAAATGGCAGGACTGGTCTCAAAATAGGTATGTTGATGCTTTTACTCCCCTGATAATGAGCAGTGATGAGTTGCGGGCTCAGAAGACCGTGAGCGAGATATCGCAATTTACGAATGGGAGGGTTCTTATATATCCGGGATTATTCGAGCCGTTCACGTCAGGTTCGCCTGAAAACCTTTTAAAGCAGATAGCGGCGGCAAGAGAGGCGGGCGCTGCCGGGGTTGTTATTTTTGACAATGCGCATTTGGACGGGCATTTTATAGAGGCGCTGAGTTTAAGGGTTTTCAGGAATTAACGCGAGCTTGACGGGCTAAAAATCATAGCGTCGCATTTTGTCCAGGTTTGGTTTTAATCAAACCTCTCCAGCCACTTCCTTAAGAATCCGTAACCTACCTGCCCGCTTTTTTCCGGGTGGAACTGGAGGGCAAAAATATTTTCATGCTCTACCGCCGCCGTAAAATCAGTGTAATAATCAGCATAAGCCGATATTATACCCCTGTCCTCAGGCACAACATGGTATGAGTTAACAAAATAAACATAATCATTAGTTAAAATTGAGTTATTTTTTGTAGTTTGTAGTCTGTTCCATCCGATTTGAGGAACCTTACCCTCGGTAAATTTTTTACATTTTCCGGGGAATATTCCGAGCCCCTTAACCCCGGGCGCTTCCTCACTTTCCTCAAACAAAACCTGTATACCCAGGCATATGCCGAGAAAAGGAGTGCCTGAATTTATTTTTTCAACCAGGCAACGGGTTAATCCTTTATTATCCAGTGCCTCCATAAATTGGCCAAAATGCCCCTGGCCCGGCATTATCAGTTTTTGGGCGTTTATAATGTCCTGTTTTTTGTCGGTTACTGTGTATTTACAGTTTAAAAATTCAAAAATGTTGGTAACGCTCTTTAAATTTCCCGCACCATAATCCAGTATTGTAATATTTTTCATGGTTTGATTGTAGCAAAAAATTAAGTAAGAAGGAAAAAATACTTACGGGTGCCATCACCCTTTCCTGAACACAATATCATCATTCTCAAGCCCCACAAGAATTTTATCCCCGTCAGAAAACTCCCCCGCCAAGATTTTCCCGGAAAGCGGGTTTTCAATGCTCTGGCGTATTACACGCTTGAGTGGCCGCGCCCCGTATGCCGGGTTATAACCCCTTGCGGCAAGTACTTCCCTGGCATCCTCGCTAATCTCAATCCCCATATTGCGCTCTAAAAGCAACTTTTCCAACCCCTGTACCTGTATATCAACTATATCGCCGAGCTGTTCAAGGTTGAGGGCCTTAAAGAACACTATCTCATCAACCCTGTTAAGGAATTCCGGCTTAAAATGCTGCTTCATTAACTCCAGAACCTGGCTTTTAGCTAATTCAAAATTCAGCATCCCCTCAAGGATTATATGACTGCCAATGTTGCTGGTCATAATAATAACGGTGTTCTTAAAATCAACAGTCCGGCCCCTGGAGTCGGTCAAACGCCCGTCATCGAGTATTTGCAGCATTATATTGAACACGTCATTGTGCGCTTTTTCTATTTCATCAAACAGGATAACGCTATAGGGCTTTCTTCTTACCTGCTCTGTAAGCTGCCCGCCCTCCTCATGGCCGACATATCCCGGAGGCGCGCCAATAAGCCTTGCAACGGCGTGCTTTTCCATATATTCGGTCATGTCTATTCTTATAAGGGCGTTTTCATCGTTAAACAGGAACGCGGCAAGCGCTTTAGCCAGCTCGGTCTTGCCCACGCCGGTAGGGCCAAGGAAAATGAACGAGCCTATGGGCCTGTTAGGGTCTTTCAACCCGGCCCTGGCCCTGCGAACCGCCTCTGATACGGCGATAACCGCCTCATCCTGGCCAATTACACGCTTATGAAGTTCATCCTCCATTTTTAACAGTTTTTGCAGTTCGCTCTCAATCAGCTTGTTAACGGGGATACCGGTCCATTTTGAAACGATTTCCGCTATGTCCTCCTCATCAATTTCTTCCTTGAGCAGGGTGTTTTCATCCCTTTGCGCAAGGGTCTGCTCTTCCTTATCGAGCCTTTTTTCCAGCTCAATAAGTTTCCCGTACTTTAGCTCAGCGGCTTTTGCAAGGTCAGCATCCCTTTCAGCCTCATCAATCATCTGTTTTGTTTTTTCAATCTCTTCCTTAATGTCCCTGATGGATGAAATTGCCCCTTTTTCCTTTTCCCAGCGCCCTTTTAGGGAGTCAACCCGTTCTTTCAAGCCCTGTACCTGCGCTTCGATGTTCCGAGCCTTTTCAATACAGGCGGGGTCGGTTTCTTTTTTGAGCGCTTCGCGTTCTATTTCAAGCTGGGTTTTCTGCCTCTCCAGCGCGTCAATCTCTGATGGCATGCTGTCTATCTCTATACGTAGCCTGGAAGCTGCCTCGTCTATCAGGTCAATTGCTTTGTCAGGCAGGAATCTGTCTGTTATGTACCTGTCAGAGAGCCTGGCCGCCGCTATCAGGGCAGAATCCTTTATTCTGACGCCATGATGCACTTCATAGCGCTCTTTGAGCCCTCTCAGAATGCTTATTGTATCCTCAATCGAAGGCTCTTCTATTAAAACAGGCTGGAAACGCCTTTCCAGTGCGGCATCTTTTTCTATATGCTTTCTGTACTCATTAATTGTGGTAGCGCCGATGCATCTTAGCTGTCCCCTTGCCAGCAGGGGCTTAAGCAGGTTGCCCGCATCCATTGCGCCTTCTGTGGCGCCTGCCCCTACAACAGTATGCAGTTCGTCAATGAACAAAATGATTTCACCCTCGCTTTCCTGCACTTCCTTAAGCACTGCCTTGAGTCTTTCCTCAAATTCACCCCTGAACTTTGCCCCCGCAACAAGTGCTCCCATATCAAGTGAGATTAATCTTGCCTGCTTAAGGGTTTCGGGCACATCCTCCCTTATTATCCTCAGGGCAAGACCCTCTACTATTGCGGTTTTCCCCACTCCGGGGTCTCCTATAAGCACGGGATTATTCTTTGTTCTCCTGTTCAATACCTGGATAATTCTTCTTATTTCTGCATCCCGGCCTATTACCGGGTCGAGTTTGCCTTTTCTGGCCTGCTCTGTCAGGTCTATACTGTATTTTTCCAGCGCCTGGAACGTTTTTTCCGCATCCGGGCTGTCAACTGGCGATGAACCGCGAATTTCCTTCAAGGCCTTATATAAAGCCTCTTTTGTTATTTTATTTTGCTCTAAAATCTTTCCCAGCTCGGTTGTCCGCTCTTCACTCATCGCCAGGACGATGTGGCCTAGGGTTATATAACTGTCCTTCAAACGTTTAGCTTCTTCCTCGGCTTTATCGAATGTTTTTTTTAGCTCAATGCTAATGTATACCTGGCCTGGAGGAGGTTCGTAAGTGATTTTAGGTTTTTTTGCAAGTATTTTTTCTACCTGTTCCTTTAGTAGCGAGGGGTTTGCGCCTAATTTACTTAAAATGACCGGTACAAATTTGTTTTCATCTTCCATCATCGCTATAAACAAGTGTTCGGGGAGTATTTGAGGGTTTTTATACCGGAGCATCACTTCCTGCGAGGCAATCACAACATTTCTGGCCTGTTCTGTAAGTTTATTAAGGTCTATCATTTAGCGCTATATTCCTCACAATAAATTATTACCATATTAATTTTAATTTATTATTTTTTAATATCTGTTTTTTTAATAAATTATTTATTTTTATTGTCTTTACTTTATTAACACCTTTCTTTAATATTTTTATGATGTAACAATGGAATTTTATTTGCAAATGAATATACGAAAGTTAATTGTTAAAATTTCAGGCCGTTTAATAACCGGGATTTATAATGAAAACAGAGTACACGAAAAAGAAGAGGAATTAACAAGCTATATCAATAAAATTTTTGAACAACAGGAAAAGGAACGGATTGTCAGGTGGCTGGTAAACAGTATCAGGGAGTCTCTTTGCCTTAATACTGTCCTGGAAAAAACAGTTGAAGAAGTCGGGAAATTGCTGGGAGTTGACAGATGTCTTATAGCTCTGTTTGACAAGGAAAAAGGCGAATTTAACTTTAAAAATGAATATAGAAGAAATGAAAATATTAAATCAAATACCCATAAGGAAAAAAATTTTTACAAACTGCCTAATGCCTGGCATAAAGCCATAACAAGAGACTTTTGTCCTGTTATAGTGAACGATTGCCCTGAAGACCCCTTATGCAGGGAACAGGTTATTTACCTGGAGAGCAATGACATCAAATCACTGGTTATAGTACCGATAGAGGAAAGGGGTGAAATTCTGGGCATTATTGTTGTTCACCAGGTTGGTGAAAGGAGAGAATGGGAAGAATCCCATGTTGAGGTACTAAAGGACATTGGAAGCCAGGTTGCCATAGCAATAAAACAGGCCATGCTCTACGCGAAAGTCCAGGAAGCCACAAGGTTAAAGAGCGAATTTCTATCCGGCATGTCCCATGAATTAAGAACCCCGCTAAATGCAATAATAGGGTTTTCAGAAATGCTAATTGAAGAAGATTGCGGAAAATTAAACGAGAAACAGGAAAAGTTTGTCAATAATATAAAACTGAGCGGGGAGCATCTTTTACGACTCGTAAATGACATACTTGACCTCTCAAAAATAGAATCCGGGAATATGGAGGTTAATTACGAAATTTTCAACATATATCAATCATTTCAAGAAGCGGTTTCTGTGCTGAACAGTATTTCAAACAAGAAAAATATAATAATAAAAACAGAAGCGGAAAAAGACCTGTTTATTAATGCTGATTTGCGAAGATTTAAACAGGTAATGTACAACCTTTTAAGCAATGCTGTTAAATTTACGGAAGAAGGCGGGGAAGTAAGGGTGATAGCCTGCCGGGACGGCCAGGAACTCAGGGTTGAGGTCCATGATACCGGCATAGGTATAGCAGCGGGGGACAGGGAAAAAATATTCAAGAGCTTCAGGCAGCTTGACTCCTCTTTAACAAGGAAGCAGGAGGGTACAGGGCTTGGACTTACCCTGAGCAAGAAAATTATTGAGCTGCATAAGGGAACGATTGACTTTGAGTCTGTTGAGGGCAGGGGAACAAGATTCTGGTTCAGCCTGCCGGGCGTGTTCCGCCAAAAAAATGTCGCATAATTTAAATTACAGTTGAAAAAAGAAGCTGCTTAAATTATATTTATACTGCATTGCTTAAATAATTCCGAATTTATACTATAGATGCATAGCAGTATTGCGAAGCGGGTGCGTTAATTTCGGAAGCGATGAGCTTTCGAAATTATAAGCACATTCTGGTATAAATAGCAGAAAATTAATCTTTATAAATAAAGGAAAACAAAGTGCAAACAGAAATCAATATTAAAAGCCTCTACTCTGACTATGTAAAAACACTCGAAACCTATATAATGTTCAGGATAAAGCAAAAAACAACAGAATTTACCCCTGGCTTAAAAGCGAAAAACAGAACCCCGATTAACCTGAGCATAGGCGCACCAACCCGGCCGCCTCCGAAACTGGTGACGGAAACGCTCGCTAATTGCCTGAATGAGCCCGGTATCAGCACATACTCCACGCCAAAAGGAGAAATATTCTTTCTTGAGGCTGTTGCGCAGAGAATGAAAAATCGCTTCGGGGTTGAACTGGATACAAAAACCGAGATTTTTTCGCTCATAGGCTCTAAGGAAGGCCTGGCAAATATGTTCAGATGCCTTGTTAACCCGACATTAAAAGAAAAGGAACAGGATATCATACTTATTCCCGACCCGGGTTATGCTTCTTACCAGGAGCAGATAAAAGTCATCGGCGGAAAACCCTACCCAATTGCGCTTACTTATGAGAATAATTTTATGCCATGCCTTGGCTCGGTAATGGACAACCTTAAAAATGACGGCTTTAATCCTGAAAAAGTAAAGGCAATCGTTATAAACTACCCTAATAATCCTCTTGGTGCAACCGCTACAAGGGATTACCTGAAAAAAATCGTGGATTTTTGCAGGCAAAAAAATATTTTACTCATTAGCGATGCAGCGTATGCTGATATGTACTTTGGCGACCAGGAAGCCCCGGCCAGTATACTTGAGTTTGAGGGAGCAAAAGACGTGGCAATAGAATTCCACAGCCTGAGCAAACCCTACAGTATGACGGGCTGGAGACTGGGATGGGCTTGCGGGAACAGGGACGCTGTCGGCATTATGGGAAAAATGAAGTCAACAGTGGACACAGGGCTGTTTAAAGCGCTGCAAAAGGCCGCTTCAGTGATTTTAACCAGCAGTGAAGGCGACGAGTACATAGAAGAGTCAAATAAAGCCTTCCAGAAAAAACAGGAAATTCTCTTAAAAGGCTTTAAAGAGCTCGGATGGGATATTGATAATTTAATTATTCCAAAAGCGACATTCTACCTGTGGCTTCCTATACCTCCCAAATACATGACCAGTGAGGAATTCTGCAACAGGCTGCTGGAAGAATCAGGCATAGTCGTAGTTCCCGGTAGCGGGTTCGGAGAATACGGCGAAGGCTTTTTCAGAATCTCCATAAGCCCCGGCGAAGAAGCCTTATACGAAGTTATTACGAGAATGAAGCAGGACGGGTTTTACTTTGACACTTGACGCACTAAAACCCTTGGGAAATACCATTAATATTGATATAGAGTATTTTAAATATTTTTGTAAACCAAGGCCGGTCCATTGACCGCCCCCTGTTTATCCAGTATAAACCGGTTCTTACGCCAGGAATTTGCGGTTAAATCCTATGATGGCAGCGTCAGTAGCCGCCTCCTCAGACAGGCCGAACTCCTGTATAGCAGCCTCCGCGCTTGCGAAAATCACTTTTTCAAAATCCCTTACCGCTGCCTCAATCCTCTCCCGGCTTTTTGTATCAACATACTTAGCGGTGACATCAACGGGTTTTTTGCTCTTTACATTGGCGGGCATGGCGGATTTTGCCATATAATCGAGTACATCCTCGGCGGGTTTTCTGTTAAATTCAGGTTTTGGATTAACCTCCTTTTTTTCAGCCTTTTCAGCGGTTTCTTTTTTTTTCTTTTCCGGCGCAGGCTGAGGGGTGTTGATTTGAACCTTGTTAATACGAAATTCGCTCATTAATCTTCTCCTTAGTAAATACTGACGGGCTTCTTTGTATATTTAATCGGTATATTACGGGTTAACTTTATGTAAAACCAGATAAATTTTACAAAATGTTTACAATTTCATTGACAATCGGGCAAAATTAATTTAACAGAACACTAATATAGGTTATGTTAAAATTTTTTATATTGAGGGTTTACTTGAAAAAACATGCTTAAGCAGGACAACCGTTGCAGCAGTATATAGAAAAAGCTAAAACACTCATAGAAGCCCTGCCGTATATTAAAAAATTCAGCGGGAAAACCGTTGTAATCAAATACGGCGGCAGCGCAATGCTTAATGAGGAGCTGAAAAATACAGTAATCCAGGACATTGTGCTTATGAAGCTGGTTGGCATGTGCCCGGTAATAGTCCACGGGGGCGGGAATGAGATAAACAAGCTCCTGGAGCGCATAGATAAAAAGACTGAATTTATAAACGGCTTGCGGGTAACTGATGAAGAGACCATGGAAGTGGTTGAAATGGTTCTCTCCGGCAAGATTAATAAAAATATAGTCACCTATATCCAGAAGCAGGGCCTGAACGCTGTCGGGATAAGCGGAAAGGACGGCAATATACTTACAGCCAGGAAAAAAACGATTAATGGGCAGGACGCGGGTTTTATAGGCGAGATTGACCATGTTGACCCCGGCCTCATTAAAACCCTTGTCAGGGACGATTTTATACCGGTTATCGCTCCTGTGGCAAAGGATATGCAGGGCCAGGGCTATAATGTAAACGCTGATTACGCCGCTTCAGCAATTGCCGGAGCGCTACAGGCAGAGAAATTAGTTTTTTTAACAGATACAGAGGGTGTTTTAAAAGACATTAATGACCCGGCCTCCCTGATATCAAACATTAAAGTAACCCATGCCGAGCAGTTAATCAAGGACGGCGTGATTTCAGGCGGTATGATACCTAAAGTAGAATGTTGCATAGAGGGGGTTAAAAAAGGAGTTAAAACAGTACACATACTTGATGGGCGGGTTGAGCACAGCCTGTTGCTGGAGGTTTTTACAGACAGGGGTATTGGCACTATGATACATTGCGATAGCTGATATTGGTAAGGAATAGAGCTATGAAAAAATTTTTAAAAAAAGATAATTCATAAAAACCTGGCGTAAAAATGTCTTTGATATAATAAAAAATGAACAGGAGACCAATCATTGAAAGCATACATAATACTCGAGGATGACACGATAATAGAAGGCGAGTCCTGCGGAGCGGAAATAACCTCTTTTGGCGAGATAGTATTCAATACCGGAATGACAGGCTACCAGGAAATCCTGACCGACCCCTCATATGCCGGCCAGGTAGTGGTAATGACCTATCCCCTTATCGGCAATTACGGTATTAATGAGGAAGATGTTGAATCAGCCAGGGTGCAGGTCAGGGGGTTTGTGATAAAGGAAATGACCGACCTTGAGAGCAATTGGAAAAGCACAAAAAGCCTCAGAGAATATCTTAAAGAGAACAATATTCCCTGCATAAGCGGAGT
>JANQGS010000252.1 GCA_028277195.1 Candidatus Gastranaerophilales bacterium | reverse complement strand
TGACCTTACAGAGGACATTAAGGTCGCAACATCGTTCCCGGTAATCGCGAAAAAATATTTTGAAAAGCTGGAGAAAAAGGTTCATATTACAAAGGTATGCGGGGCTACTGAAATTACGCCCAAACTCGGGCTGGCAGACGTTATTGTTGACATTACATCAAGCGGGTCAACCCTTAAGACCAATAACCTCAAAATAATCGGGGAAATAATGAATTCCCAGGCCGTAATAATAGCCCGCCCAAACCTGAAGGAACGGGAGGGTCAAAGGCTGGAGTCGTTTATTCGGGTGATTAAATCAGCGCTTGATGCTGAGGAGAAAAAATACCTCATGGCAAACATTCCAAAATCCGCCCTGAATGAGGTTAAAAAGATAATTCCAGGGCTAAAATCCCCTACCGTGACAGGACTGCTGGATAATGAATCCGAGGTTGCCATTCATGTCGTGGTTAACAAGAAAAACATTTATGAGAATATTGACAGGCTGAAACAGCTGGGTGCTACCGGCATACTTATCCTGACCGTTGACCAGATGATTCCCTAGCCCTGGCGCTTGCTTACCAGCATAAAAGCGCCTAAAATGCCTATAATAATGCCGGCAAGGGTTATTAACCCCGCTTTATAATTTTTTAAGACCCGGTCCCTTGCTATTTCAATTTCAGGGTGTTTTGCCATAAAGTACCCCGTTTTATAACCTGTATCAGCGGCCATTTTTATGCCCCGGCCTGTCTGCTTAAGCAATGTATACGCCTTTTTCAATGCTTTACCGTTGCCGGAAACCTCTTGCATTGTCTTCATAAAATTCTCCCCTTTTGTATAAAATTTACCTATACATAATAAGTTTATTAAAGCCGGATTTAATTACCCGAAAGCATTATGTTAACAGTAACTGCTCAGCACCTTAAAAATTTGTTAAAAATTATGCTTAAACCTGCTTATTTCCCGGTACATAAGCATTTTTGACGTTTTTATATCATTTTTCATTATATCAATATCGTCTTTTATAATCGTTTTTGAGCGGGTCTGCTCCTCAGCCTTCTCCCCGTTTTCAGCAAAATCAGCCCCTTTAAGATTCTCCTGCCGGAATATATAGTAGTACTCGTCATTATCAGCACTAACCATTGCAGGAAAACACAGCAAAAGCAGAAATGTCATTACCCTCTTCATGTAAATCATTTTAGCATAATTTTTATGATATATTATACATAATTTCTGATTTTCCCAAATTTAGTAAAGATTTTGTAACACTCTAAGAGCTTTATAATGCTCCCCAACCTCATGTACCCGTATAATATCAGCTCCTTTTATTGCGGCATAGACATTAAGGGCAATATTTCCCTCTGTTGTATCTTCCGGCTCGGCTTCCAGTATTTTTGACATAAACGATTTCCTTGATAATCCTATTAAAACCGGGTAATTTAGCGATTTAAACTCGCCAATCCTTTTTATAAGCTCTATGTTTTGCTCAAATGTCTTTGCAAAGCCAATTCCCGGGTCAATTATTATGTTCTCGGGCTGTATTCCCGAGAGGATTGCCCGTTGAGTTTTTTTATAAAGTTCCTCATAAACGGCATCAACTATATTTTCCCCGTAGTCGTGCACTGTTTCAGAGGGGCCGATGCTGTGCGTTATCACAACAGGCACGTGTTTTTTTGCGGCAACGCTTGCCATGTTTTCGTCCCACTCAAGCCCTGAGACATCATTGATAATGTTTGCGCCGGCCTCCACGGCTTTTTGGGCAACCTCTGAGTGCCTTGTGTCAATGCTTATAAGGATTTTATCGTTAAAATCCCTGATTTTACCTATTACGGGAAGAATCCTTTTGAGCTCCTCGTCAACGCTGACCTCTTTTGAGAACGGCCTTGTTGACTCACCGCCTATATCAATAATATCAGCCCCTTGCTCAATCATTTTCCGGGCATGTCCTGCGGCCCTTCCCGGGTCAAGGTATTTGCCTCCATCGGAAAACGAGTCAGGGGTTACGTTTAAAATTCCCATGATATATTTTTTACCTGGCCAGGGGTGTTTTTTCTCTTTTAACTGCTGTATGAGCTGTTTTGAAAGCTCCTGCAGCTTAAACGGCTGCTTTTCCAGTTTCCGGCATATGCTTTCAATTTGCGAAACAGTTCCTCCCAGCACCAGGTCGGTTTTTTCAACCCCGCATGTTATTACCTCCTTGTGTACAGCGGCATCTGCGCCTGCTGACAGTGCGGTTTGTTTTATTATGTTTGCTTTAGGGGTGCTGAGGCCGCATATTTTTATTAATTTAAAGCTGTATTTTTTCAGGGCGGTTTTTACATAGGCTTTGTCAAAACCTGTGCCCAGTATTGCGGTTTCCGCGCTTTCAGGGGATATTTCCCTTATGTAAAAGTTTTCAGGCTGCATCTTGAAAGAACCACACACTAATCCGTTGACGGGTCAATAGTAAATACGCCACCACCCAGTTCAGTATAAACGATTTTTCCTAAGTTGTTAAGTAACCCGGGCAATTCATAGATTTTCTTAAAATTCCGCCTGCTTCGCTTCCCTTATTGTTGTTTTGCTATGATTTGGTAGAATGGTTTTATGAACGGCAAAGACATAAGAAAAAAGTTTATAGAGTTTTTTAAGGACAAACACGACCACCTGCACCTGCCAAGCTCCTCTTTAATCCCCGATAACCCTACAGTACTGCTCACACCGGCTGGAATGCTCCAGTTTGTGCCGGTATTTTTAGGGTACGAAAAGCCGCCAAACCCCCCACGAGCAGTCACAGTCCAAAAATGCGCGCGCGCCGGCGGCAAGGACTCAGACATAGAAAACGTCGGCAGGACGCCAAGACACCATACATTTTTTGAGATGCTCGGCAATTTCAGCTTCGGCGATTACTTTAAAAAGGAGATTATCCCCTGGTCATGGGAGTTCACAACAGAAGTGCTCAACCTGGATAAAGACAGGCTATGGGTTTCAGTATATGAAACAGACGATGAATCCTTTGATATCTGGCACAAGGACGTTGGCATACCAGCAGGCCGTATAAAAAGAATGGGCGCAAAGGATAATTTCTGGGGTCCGCCCGGTCCTACCGGGCCATGCGGGCCTTGCAGCGAGATTTACTATGATGATATAGAAATCTGGAATCTCGTGTTCATGGAGCTTTTCAAGGATGAGGAGGGAAATTTCTCGCCCCTTGAGAAGAAAAATGTTGATACGGGAATGGGGCTAGAGCGGGTCACAATGGTTGTAAACGGCCTGGATTCAACGTTTGAAACCGACCTGTTAAAACCGATACTTAACAAAATATCCGAACTCACCGATAAAACAAACGGGGCCAGCCTCCGCATAATCACTGACCATGCCCGCTGTGTGACGTTTTTAATATCTGACGGGCTTGTCCCGGGCAATGAAGGCAGGAATTATGTACTCAGGATGATTATGAGAAGGGCATTGCGACATGGTAAGATGCTGGGAATTGAGCTGCCGTTTCTGTATAAAGTGGTTGATACTATTGTAGATAACTATTGTGAAGCCTATCCGGAATTAAAAACTAACAGGGACAGGATTACATCTGTTATAAAGCGTGAGGAAGAACGCTTTAACCAGACACTGGGCCGTGGAGAGGCGTTGCTGGAAGAGATTATCAATAAAGCCGGAACAAAAATTATCCCCGGCGAGGATGCGTTTAAATTATATGATACTTATGGTTTCCCGCTGGAATTAACCGTGGAAATAGCCCGGGAAAAGGGATTTGATGTTGACATAGAGGGCTTTGACAGGGCTATGGCCGGGCAAAAGCAAAGGGCAAGAGAGGCTCACGCCGCTGTTAAGCTCACGGACGACCTGGTTTATAATGATATCCTGGAAAAGGTTGGCCCTACCGAATTCATCGGCTATGACCACACTGAAATACGGGGCTGTGTTATTAAGGAGATAATTGAAGAGGGAGATACAGTTGAAATAATACTTGATAAGACGCCTTTTTACGCGGAATCCGGCGGCCAGGTGGGCGATACCGGGATTATTGAAGGAACGGCGTTTAAGGCAAAAGTGCTGGACACAACGAGGTTTAATGAGCTGGTTATCCACAAGGCAAGGGTTATAAGCGGCGAAATAGCGGTCAAAGTC
>JANQGS010000086.1 GCA_028277195.1 Candidatus Gastranaerophilales bacterium | reverse complement strand
GGGCAAGCAGGTAAATATACCGGTTTATGCCGAAGAAGCAAACAAAGACGTAAGGGAAATAGTCAGCTCAGCCGTCCGGCAGGCAAAAGAAGAGGGCTTTAATACCGTAATAGTGGATACCGCAGGGCGTCTCCAGGTTGATACAGAGCTGATGGCGGAGCTGCTCATACTTGACAGGTTGTTTGAACCGGCGGAAAAGCTCCTGGTCATTGATTCAATGATGGGGCAGGAAGCGGTGAACGTAGCCCGGGCATTTGACGAGCAGTTGGGCATAACCGGTATTGTAATGACGAAACTCGACGGCGATTCCCGGGGCGGGGCTGCCCTGAGCGTTGTTTATTCCACGGGCAGGCCGGTAAAATTCGCGGGCATGGGCGAAAAACTCGATGCGCTTGAACCGTTTTACCCGGACAGGATGGTGCAGAGAATCCTCGGGATGGGCGATGTTCTTACCCTGGTGGAAAAAGCCCGGCAGGCGATTGATATCGAGGAAGCAAAGGAAATTGAGAAAAAAATCACGGGCAAGGATTTCTCCCTCGAGGACTTCATGAAAATGCAAAAACAAATGAAAGCAATGGGCTCACTGGACCAGATACTGGGGATGCTTCCCATACCCGGGGTTAACAGGGCTGATAAGGAGAAACTTGCTTATGCGGGCGAGGGACAGCTTAAAAAAATCGAAGCCTACATAAACAGTATGACCCCGAAAGAGAGGCAGCATCCTGAAATAATAAACCCGTCAAGGAAAAGGAGGATTGCCGCGGGGTCAGGTTCTGAGGTAGCCGAGGTTAACAGGTTTTTAAAAGAATTTGAAAATATGAAAAAAATGATGCGAAAAATGACCGGAATGATGAAATCAGGCAAAATGCCGATGAAGGGAATGATGAATAACCTGAAAATGCATTCTAAATAAAATCTTTAAGCCGCTTAATATGACAAAAACTCTCCTAAAACTTGAAAATATAAACAAAATTTATACCGGCGCCCAACCTGTACATGCATTGCGGGATATTGACCTGACTATATGCAAGGGCGAATTCCTGGCAATAGTAGGCCCGAGCGGCTCAGGCAAAAGCACCATGATGAATGTGCTCGGGCTTCTGGACGCCCCTACCTCCGGGCATCTTTACTACCTGGGTGAAGAAACTTCCAAATGGACGGAAAAACATAAAGCTGAGTTCAGAAACAAAGAAATAGGTTTCATTTTCCAGGCACACCTTCTGCTTCCGGAATTTACGGCAGTGGAGAACGTTTTAATGCCCGCATATATCTCAAGAACAGCAAAAAAACCCCAGGAAAACAGGGCTAAACAGATACTTGCATCAGTCGGGTTGGGGGATAAATTCAAAAGCAGGCCAAAAGAGCTTTCAGGAGGGCAAAATCAGCGGGTTGCAATCGCCCGGGCGCTTATGAACAAACCGTCGGTGGTGTTTGCTGATGAGCCCACAGGCTCGCTTGACCAGAAAACAAGCATGGAAATCTATAATCTTTTCAGGAATATCAACCGGGAAGAAGGAATGACATTTATTATTGTGACGCATGAGCGGGCTTTAGCCAAAAGAGCTGACAGGATAATAGAGATTGTTGACGGGAGAATAGTCAGGGATGAGAGGAATTAAGTATAGAACACCTTTAATATATTCAAATATATATTTTTCAGGTAAAATTCATAAGATAAGAAAATTTAAAAACATAACACAAGGAAAAAACAATGATAAACAAACTTTTGGTAGCTAACCGGGGAGAGATTGCCGTAAGAATAATACGGGCGTGTAAGGAGCTTGGGATTGAAACAGTGGCTGTGTATTCACAGGCTGACGAGGACTCACTGCACGTGAGCCTTGCGGATGAAGCCTATTGTATAGGCCCGGCCCAGTCCTCAAAAAGCTATCTCAATATCCCGCATATAATCAGCACAGCTTTAATGGCCGGGGTTGACGCCATACACCCCGGATACGGCTTTCTTGCCGAGAACGCTGATTTTGCCGAGATTTGCCGGGACCATAACATAAAATTTGTCGGCCCTTCGCCGGAGAGCATAAGAGCCATGGGAGACAAAGCCTCGGCCAAGAAAACAATGATTGAAAACAATGTCCCGACCGTGCCGGGCACGGCGGGATTAATATCTGACGTTGAGGAAGTAAGGCCTTGGGTAAGACAGGTGGGATTCCCCGTAATAATTAAGGCCACAGCAGGCGGTGGCGGGCGTGGGATGAGGATTGTCCGCCATGAGGACGAACTTGAGTCCCAGATGAAAATGGCACAGTCAGAAGCCGGGACATGTTTTGGCAACTGCGGGGTGTATATTGAAAAATTCCTTGAAAATCCCCGTCATATTGAAGTACAGGTTATGGCTGACCAATACGGCAATGTAGTCCACCTCGGTGAAAGGGATTGCAGTATACAAAGACGTCACCAGAAACTCATTGAGGAAGCGCCGTCCCCTGTTATTAGCCCGGAAATAAGGGCAAAAATGGGCCGGGCCTCGGTCAATGCCGCAAAGGGCATTAATTACGAGGGAGCAGGCACAATTGAATTCCTGCTTGATAGCGACAAAAATTTCTATTTTATGGAAATGAATACAAGAATTCAGGTTGAACACTGCGTTACGGAGATGGTAACCGGTACTGACCTTGTAAAAGAGCAGATAAAAGTTGCCTCGGGCGAGAAATTATCATTTACCCAGGATGATATAAAAATACAGGGGCACGCAATAGAATGCCGCATAAACGCAGAGGACAGCGAAAAGAATTTCATGCCCAGCCCGGGCCTGATAGAAGGATATATTCCGCCCGGAGGGCCGGGGGTAAGGGTTGACAGCCATATGTACTCGAATTATAAAATCCCCCCCTTTTACGATTCACTTATCAGCAAGCTAATCTGCCACGGGAAAAATAGGGGGGAAGCTATTGCCAGGATGCTCAGGGCCCTGGATGAATACGCAATAACAGGTATTAAGACCACAATACCTTTTCATGCAAGGGTTTTAAAACACGGGCAGTTTGTTAAGGGCGAGTTCAGCACAAACTTTATTGAGGAACATATGAGCGAAAAGGAAGTGCCTGACGAGGCTGAAAAAGAGAAGGTAGTCAGTTAAACCGGTGAGACGCTATGGAAAAAATAAGCATAAGAACAAATAAAAGAAACGAAATAATCGATATTACCAGGGGATTAAAGGGCATGGTAGAAAGTTCCGGCGTTAAGAACGGCATTTGCGCGGTTTTTTGCATGCATACCACAGCGGGGATTACAATAAATGAAAACTGTGACCCCAGTGTAAAAACAGATATTCTCTACAGTCTTGAGAAAATATCTCCCGTTTACAAAGAGTTCCGCCATTCCGAGGGGAATTCCGACGCGCATGTTAAAGCCGGCCTTATGGGCAGTTCCCTGAGCCTGATAATCAATAACGGCAAATTAGTACTGGGCCAGTGGCAGGGAGTATTTTTCTGCGAATTTGACGGACCCAGGAGTCGGGAAATATGCCTGGAATTTATTTCCTCGTAGCTGAGGATTTTGCGCTTTCAAGGTCTGATTTTACGGTATTCCTGATTTTCAGGTTTTTATCCAGCAGTTCTTGAAAAGACTTTGTGTCTTCGGACCTTTCTTCGTATAATTCCCCGGCGGCAGAAGTTTTATTCTTATGCTTTTCTATCTTTGCCTTAATGCCCAGTCCGTTTCCGTTGCCCTGGACGACATTGTTAAAAAAGCTGTTTACCTTCTTGTACCTT
>JANQGS010000044.1 GCA_028277195.1 Candidatus Gastranaerophilales bacterium | reverse complement strand
CCCCGATGAACTATGCCTGGGTATTATTGACGATTTTCTACATTAAGCTAAATAACTCCATATGATTTACACTGCACCCGGAAATCGGGATTACGTTTTAAGGTTTCTTCTATTTCCTCAAAATTTTTCAAACCCTGCTGGGCTCCGAATATTGATACAACCGAAGCAGAATTAACAGAAGCGTGCTTCAGGGCCTTTTCTACTTCATTAAAACCAAATTTCATTATACTTCCGGCAAAAGTGCTGGCAAAAGCGTCGCCTGCCCCTAATGTGCTGGCTACCTTAGCAGGGAACGGGCTTGTATGGTATATGGTTTTGCCGTCATATGCGTATACCCCTCTTTTGCCCTCTGTGATAACAACTATTTTAGAACCGTAACACTTTAACCTGGTTATCATATCATTTAAATTAGGGTCGTTAATATCCGGAAAGTCCGGCGGGTAATTAGATATGCCGGTTATGGCAGAAGCCTCTGAGCGGTTCATTATAAGTATTTCAGCAGTTTCCAGGATTTTTCTTAAATCCTCCACTCCTCTTTTAATCTGGGTTGAGCCCGGGTTAAACGCCATGTTTATGCCGTGTTCCTCGGCAAATAAGGCTATTTTATCCAGTATTCGATTGGAAGCCCCGCTCAGGGAAGCAAAGTATATCCATTTTGTCTGCTCAATTTTTTCCCAGTCTATATCATCGAGAGTAATCATATTATTTGCGCCCCTGTGCATAACGACGGTCCTGTCTCCTTCAAAGCTGGTCAGTATAACAGAAAAGCCCGTTTTATCCGCTTTTGTCCTGAGGAGCATTGAAGTATCAATATTGCGCTCTTTAAGGCGCTCTAAAACCGCCCCGGAATTGAGGTCATCTCCTATTTTAACCACTATTGCGGCATTAAACCCGAGGTTGGAAAAATTTACGGCAGTGTTTGCCGCTCCCCCGCCTATATCATAAGCGAGCCTGTCCGCTTCCAGCTTTTCACCGTAATCAAAACAAAGATAACTGTCCTTTGAGGTACGGGTTTCAATATTCATTATCTTTGCCCTGTCGACCTGGACAAAAGTATCTGTTGTCGCGCCCCCGATAGTTATTACATCAAACATTTTTTCTCCACCTAATCAGCATCACTGCAGGGCTTATATTGATTCTTTGTTTTTTTATTCTATCATAAGGAGTTTTTATACTAAAATAATAACTATGGACAAAATTGTAAATATACAAGACCTCATGAAAATACTGTCAGGTCTGAAATCTCAAAATAAAACAATAGTAACCACAAACGGATGCTTTGACATACTGCATGCGGGCCATGTGCGCTATTTAAAACAGGCAAAAAACCTTGGGGATGTACTGGTCGTATGCCTGAATTCGGATGATTCTATCAGGAGGCTAAAAGGCCCTTTAAGGCCCTTAAATCCCGAACCTGACAGGGCTGAAGTCTTAGCAGGGCTTTATTTTGTTGATTATGTGGCAGTATTTGAAGAGGACACTCCAGCCGGTATTCTCGAACAAATTAAACCCGATATTCACGTTAAAGGTGGGGATTATACCGAGGATACCCTGCCAGAGGCCGGGATAATTAAAGCTCATGGCGGTATTGTTAAGTTTATTCCCCTGTTAGAAGGCAGGTCTACGACTAATATTATAAAAAAAATGGATGGGTGTCTCTAATATTTTCCGGACTATTGCAACAGCCTCAATTTCCAGGAAATAACCCGGCCTGGCCTGGGTCATGGCTGCAGGGAATACCAGTTAAGGTCTTCCACTTTTGCTCATTCCCACCCTTGCATTGTTCCCACAATATGTTATAATAATATTAAAGTTAAGATATGATTGGGGCTTAAGGCTATGGCAGCAACAGCAAAAAAAATATTAAGACCAGATACTAAGGGTAGAATTACCCTCGGTAAATTAGCTGAAAACGTAAGTGGCTTTAAAATCACTGAAGAAGAAGGAAGAATTATTTTAGAGCCACAGATTGAAATACCAGCACGTGAAGCCTGGTTATACAAAAATCCGGAGGCTAAAGCCTCTTTAGATAGGGGTATAGAGCAGGCTGAAAATGGGGAAGCTAAGTATTTGGGAAGTTTTTCACAATATTTAGAGGAAGATGAAGATTAATGTTTAAATTGGAATTCTCCCCGGAAGCAAAGGAACAATTAAAAAAACTTGAAAACCCAAATCATAAAATAGTTTTAAAGGCAGTTAGAAAAACCTTGGCCTACTTAGAAAATAACCCGAGACACAAAAGTCTGCAAACTCACGAGTTTACCAGCTATTCAAAAAAATATGGTAAAAAAATTTATGAAGCTTATGCTCAGAACAATACCCCGGGAGCTTACAGGATTTTCTTTTATTATGGGGCAGGAAAAAACATAATAACGATTCTTACTATTACCCCGCATCCGTAGAGATAAAAAACTGCCCCAATTCAGACAAAAATATTATTGCAACAGCCTCAATGCCTCTTCAAGAAGCTGCATGTTTGTTTTGATTATTTTATTGGACATCTCCATTTTCATCTTGGCTTCCTGGAAAAACGTAATGTTTGCCTTCATGTTGGTATTTGCCATTTCTATGAGCCCGCTTCTTATTTCGCCCCTGCCTACAACAGGCTTGCCTGATTCATCATTTTCCAGGAAATAACCCGGCCTGGCCTGGGTCATGGCTGCAGGGTTGTGAAAATTCATAACAGCCAGCTTATATAGAGGCACTTTTATTTTCCCCTCATTGGCCTTGCCGTAAAGCACACCGTCGCCTTCTATTTTGAATTCCTCGTATTTGCCGAGGTACTTACCGTTGCCCGGGTCAATCCAGAGCTTAATATCCGTTGTCGGAACCATTGCAAGGTTATCCTCGGCTTTTGTCATTTTAGGGTCTGCATATGACGGGACACCTGCCTGGATTTCCCCTTTGTCATTCAGGATATAGCCCTGGACATTGTAGCCTTCCTTTGTTTTGTAAACACCCTCCTTGTTGAAAGTAAATTCTCCCAGGCGAGTGTAGAGAATTTTATTATCAGGGGTTTTTGTAACAAAAAATCCCTTTCCTTCCAGGAACACATTTTCATCAGACGTGCCCGGCCTTGATTTGCCCTGGCCGGTATTTACCCGTAAGTCCTCGAGGGCCGCACCGTCCAGGAAATTTTTAAACGTGGATTTAATTTCCCTGTAACCCGGGGTGTAAACATTTGAGAGGTTAACGGTTATCTGGTCCATCCATTCCTTGGTTATTCTCTGGGTATTTATTGCCGTAACAAAGGAATCCTTCATTTTCTGCCTCCTTTATTCCTTTTCTTTTTGTTATTTTGCTGCTTTTCATCGTCTTTGTAGTAAATTTCCCCGTAGGGTATATTTTCGCTGTCCAGTTTGTGCTTTAGGGCCGGGATACTGCTTTTCAGGGCGTATTCCATGGCCGCGTCATTTGATATGAATTCCGCTGTCAGCCTGCCTTCGTTGCCGACTTTCAGGATTACAGAGGAATTGCCCTGGAAGTCCAGCCGCACGGGTTTTTGGGTTTTAAACGAATACTCGATTAAATTAAACAGGCCTTTTGAGAAATTTACTGTTTTATAGCAAACCTGTTGCCCCGCTTCCGGGGCGAGCGTAAAATTAACCTGCCGGTCTTTTGTGTTAATGCTGTTTATGGCGAGCTCCCTGTTTTCAGAGCACAGTTTAAAAAATTGGATATCCTCCTTTGTTATGGAGTCAATTTCTCTGGAGGGCACAAAATTAGCGTCAACGACTTTTGAGCCGGCCATACCCGAGAGAACAGATTTGAAATCAGGTGATTCCGTATCAAACTTTATGGCCCTGACCCGGAGATTGGGCAGGTTTAGCAACGCGTTTAAAAATTTTTCCGTTTTTTTATCCTCAATTTTCATTTAAAATTTGCCTTTCCTGTTCTGAGAGTTCTTCTTCGAGTTTATCGAGCATTTTAGCGTAATGTTTTTGTCCTGCGACTTCATCCAGTCTTTTCATCTCCGCTTTTCTCTCTTCCTCCTTATACTGCTCAAATGCTTTTTCCTTGTGCTTTTCCATTACATTGACGTTTTTTTCCAGTTCCCTGAGTTTTTCCCTTTCTTCTTCCAGTTTTATTATTGCCTGTTGTTTTTCTTCCTCGAGTTTTTCTATAATTTCGTCAATATGCTTGATGTAGGTGTCGTAATTTTCCATCATTGTATGGTGGGCTGTTTGGAAACTTTTTCTTAGCGTAATTATGAGCTCTTTATTTTTATTTATTTCAGACTGTATCCTGTCTACTTCATTTCGGGCTTTTATTACTTCCTGGATTTGTTCATCTCTTTTTTTTATTCTGTATTTCAGGACTTTTTCCAACCTGTAAACAAAGGGCACGGTAATTCCTCAATATTTTTACATAGCTCACCATAATAATTCTGGAGGTTTTTACAGAACATAATAACCTCCAGGTGTATGAGGTTAATCTTTATATTAATGATTGTTTCAATAATTTCCGGGTTTTTAAAAATAATTAAAATTTTATGCTTTAATTATTTATAAATTTAAAAGTTAAATTTATAGTATATTATTTTTTAAGGAGTGAGCGGGAAATGTCGGAAAAAAAGTTTAACTCAACAGGTTTCTTTTCCTTGCCTAACATTGAAACGAACATTAAAACCAACACAGAGGGAAGAGATAACTCACAACTGCAAAATATTTTAATAGATATTGAAAAAAATAGAACCGTATATAAACTGATAACGCTTGCCTTTCTTTTGTATTTAAACGGCTGGCTTTTTTCTCCGTTAAGCCCCATTGTGGCTGAGGGGCTGAAAGATTTAGGGCTGGCTGTAGTTATAGGTATGGTGGCATTTAAAATAAACGCAATATTTGAAAAAACCGTAAGAAAACCTGAAATATGCGCCAATGTTAAGAATTTAATAAAATTAGGCGCCCTGAGCCTTTATACAACCAGGAAAAATGAAAAACTCGACGAGGAAATGGCTGATTGCATTAAAAAAGAAAAGGAAATATACGTAATAGGGGTTTCCTTAAAAACATTAACGGGAACAAGGAATGTTTTAAAAAAGACCAAAAAGGCGTGTCTGGAAAAAATAAACGGGATTT
>JANQGS010000192.1 GCA_028277195.1 Candidatus Gastranaerophilales bacterium | reverse complement strand
CTGCATGGTAATTATTTCAACCCCTTTGCGCTGCCTGAGTTAACATCGCTTAAGCCCACGGTCTGGACTTTACATGATATGAATGCGATAACAGGCCACTGCGAGTTTCCTTATGATTGTACCGGCTGGGAAACAGGGTGTCATAAATGTAATGACTTCAGTGAGATTCTGGGCTTAGTGAAAGATACTAACGAATATTTGATTAAAGTTAAGGAAAAAATTTATAAAAATAGTGATGTTACAATTGTTTGTTATTCAGAATGGATGAAAAAGAACGTAGAAAAGAGCATTTTAAAGGACAAAGATATAAGGTTAATTTATAACGGGATTGATGATAATGTATTCAAACCATATGACAGGACTGCTGCCAGAAAGGAACTCGAACTTCCTGAAGATAAAAAAATCTTGTTATTTGTATCAAATTGCAACTTGAAAAACAAACAAAAAGGCGGTAAGTATGTTATTAAAGCTTTTGAAAAGTTAAAATCGAGGGATGATGTGTTTTTCGTGGCAATTGGCAATGAAAAAAGGGAATATTTAGACGAAAAATTCCTTTGTGTTGAATACATACACGATGAAAATGAAATGGCAAAATATTATTCTGCTGCGGATATATTTGTTTTCCCGACTCTAGCGGAAACCTTCGGGCTGGTTATTGCAGAGGCGCTTTCCTGCAAAACTCCTGTTATTACATTCAATACAGGACCGGTCCCGGAAATTGTAGAGCATCTTAAAACAGGTTATATTGCGGGCCATAAGGACGAAAAGGACTTTATTGACGGAATTGAACTATTCTTGAATAACGAGGAACTGATGAAATCCGCTTCAGAAAGGGGCAGGGAAGTTGTAAACGAAAAATTTTCCATTTCACGGATGATTGACGAGTATATTGATTTATATAAAGAAGTTCTGGAAAAACGATGTATAGCAGGGAAAAAATAAGAAAATTCGAAGATGATTTCGGCAAATGGTTCAGCAAGGTTTTTTGCCGGGTTGCATCTTTGTTTATAAACAAAGACAGGCTTTTAGTAAAAGGTTTTTATGCAAAAGCCAGGGAAGCCGCAGAGAAAAATGGCTTTGATTATATACAAGTATATCCAAGAATTCACGGTGATTTAAGACCGCCAACGACGCAGGACCCTATTCATGAGTTGTTTAAAGCTACATACGCGAATTTCCCTGAAGAGTTTATAATGCAAGTTCCTGAATCAAGAGTGTTTGATAGGGAAGGACTGGTTATTTTGCCTGATAATATGGGTGTTTTAGACGTAAATATTATGGGCGAATCCTATAAGAGTATAAAAAAAATCTTGGCAGAGGACGTTTCTTATGTTGAAGGTAATAGCCTGTGCCTGTGCACAAACTGGTCAAATTTTTATTATCATTGGATTATAGATGTTTTGCCCAAGCTGCATATTTTTGAACAAACCGGATTACAGACTGATAATTTTATAGTTAACGGGATGACGCATGACTATCAGCGAAAAGCCATCGAGCTCATGGGCATTCCTTCAGAAAAAATTATAGAAACAAAGCCAGGTTTAAATATAAAATGCCAGAACCTTATTATAACTTCCCAGCCCGGGTATATGGGGGTTTGTCCTGAATGGGCAGCTAACTATATAAGAAGCAGGCTGGCTCAGGATATTCCGGCATCAGAACCTGTAAATATTTATATTAGTAGAAGCCGAGCCTCCCAAAGAAAGGTTTTAAACGAAGATGAACTTTTTAAGTATTTAAGTTCAAAAGGTTTTGAGCAAGTTTTCTGTGAAGATTACTCTCTTGAAGAACAAATTAAGCTTTTTAAAAGCGCAAAAACAATCGTGGCACCTCATGGAAGCGGGTTAACAAATATTGTTTTTTCCTATCCGGGAACTAAAATTGTTGAAATCTTTTCTCCCACATATATGGAGCCTTGCTATTGGCGACTGGCAAGCGCCCTGAACTTGGATTATCATTATGTTTTAGGCCGGGAAAATATTGAAAATCATAATATAGTTTTAGATATAGATAAATTAAAGGATATTTTATGAGCAGCACGAGTAGTATGAAAAATTTAAATGTCGGATGCGGCAATCATTTTCATAAAGACTGGGTAAATGTTGACTTTAATTCATTCTCAGAACATGTTATTGCCCATAACCTGCTTAATGGCTTCCCTTTTAGCGATGAAGAATTTGAAGTTGTCTATCATTCCCATGTTTTAGAGCATTTTCACAAAAAAGACGCTGGGTTTTTTATAAAAGAATGCCACAGGGTTTTAAAACCCGGCGGAGTCATAAGAATTTGCGTACCTGACCTGGAAAACCTGGTTAAAACTTACATTAATTGCCTTGACAGGTGTTTAAGAGGTGATAAAAATGCTTACGCTGATTATGAGTGGATTATGCTGGAATTGTATGACCAGAGCGTTAGAACAACCCCGGGCGGCGGTATGTTTGAGTTTTTTCAAAAAGAACTGAAAAACGAAGATTTTATCAGGAGCAGGATTGGGGCTGAAGTTGACACTATTAAGCAGGCGTGTAAAAATCCTCCCGCCCCTCCAAAAAAATATAAAATAAAATTCTGGAAGAATAAAAAACCGGTTGATTTCAGAACCCGGGGGGAAATCCACAACTGGATGTATGACAGGTTTTCTGCCAGGATGCTCCTTGAGGGGTGTGGCTTTAAAGAGGTGAGCTATCAGAATTATAATGATAGCTCTATTGAAAACTGGAATTCTTATGGGCTGGATATTCTGGATGGCCAGGAAAGAAGGCATAATTCGCTTTATGTGGAAGCTGTAAAATAGGTTAAACCAGCATATTTAACAGTTGTCTAATTGTTTTATTTCTGATTAACGCCCGGCAAGTCTTGAAAAGAAATTTTTTAACTTCCAGCTGATACGAACTAAAATATTTTTTAGCAATTTCTTTTTGTTCCCTGTCATAAGTTTCTTTGTTTTGATGCCCAAGGCCACCAACTGTGAATTTTGATATTACTTCCGGGACATAAACTGCTTTAGCCTTATTTTTTATAATGCATCTTAGATTAACATCATAATCTGCTGCTATCTTGTATTTTTCATCATATAATCCGTATTTTTTGAACAATTCAGCTTTGTAAAATATTACCTGATGGCACAGGCACTGGTTAATCCAGAAAAATTTGTCTGCAATGTTCCCTGGTTGAAGCTCTTCAGTTTGTTTTTTAGTATCAACCGCTATTAAATCTCCATAAATCATATCTGCATTTGTTTTTCTAAAGGCTTCAACTATGCTTTCAATGGTTGTGTTTTCATATAACTGGTCATCACCGTTCAAGAAAAACAATATATCGCCTGTTGCTGCTTTTATTCCTTTATTCATGGCATTATAGAGCCCGGCATCAGGCTCACTTATAAAATAAGAGATTTTATCCTTGTATTTTTCGACTACATCAAGAGTCCCGTCTGTTGAAACCCCATCAATAACGATATGTTCAATATTCTGATAAGTCTGGCTATAAATACTCTTTAAAGTATGTTCAAGCGTATTCACAGCATTTTTAACTACAGTAATTATTGAAACTTTCATTGTATGGCCTTTTTATTTGCAAAAAAATGTTTGACGAAATTTCTCGGGCTTCTGAATGGATTTGGCAAACTTCTTTCTTTAAAAAATTTATGCACAGAAGAAACTCTTTTGCCTGTATAAGGACTTCCGCCCATTTTCAGCCATTCTTTGTAATCTTCGTTCCATTCTTTATTATTATAGTAATTCCAAAATTTTTCCGGACAAAAAGTGTGTAGAATATATGCATCAGGAGCTCTTTTAAAACCGGGGTGGCAGTTATATTTAAGGTTAAGCTCCTGGACCTCCAGATTGAATTCTTGAATCATTAAATTTATAATGCCCTGATCAGCAAAAGTCAAATATGGTGCTAACTCCATTGTTCTTTTATAGCACCAGTCAGCAATCTCATTGTTATTTTCCAATTTATCGTTAATAAACATAACTCCTGCGTTGCGCATCCCGCATTCCAGGTCATAATCCAGAATTCCGGAAATATCCCTTTGTATAAGGATATCTATATCCAGCCACAGGACATTTTTATATTTATCAAGTAACCTGAAACATTCATACCTTGAAAAAGACAAATGAGTAAAACGATTAAGGCAGTCCGCGCTGAATTCAGGATTGTCGAAGGGGAATTGGTATTCATAAAAATTACAGGGAATTATTGAACTGAGAAGATTTTTGTCTTTTTCAGATATTCCCTGCTCAAAGACAATAATATCCTCATTTAAATCAGGATTGTGTTTTTTAAGCCCCATTAAAACATTACCTAAAGCAAAAGCCATATTGCCTGTTACGCCGAATACTATTGCCAGCTCTTGTTTAGTTTCAATCATAAACATAACATTTACTTTATATATGAGTTATTTTATCCTAAATTTAAACAAAATTAATGAAAAATTTTATAAATGAATAAAAACGAAGAAACAATAGAAATATACCAGAGTATTGATGACGAACTGTATGCTGAGTGGGATAAGCTGTACAGACAGGGTGCGGTTTATAATTTATCACCTATTTGGTGCAAAAGCTGGCTAAAGCATTTTGGAAAACCTGAGAATACTAAAATAATAACAATTTGGGAAGAAAATGAACTCAAATTACTTGCTCCTTTTTATTTAAGGAGAAGCAAACTTGTTTTAATTGGCACAAAACCGGATTTATATGATGAATTTAAAGTTTTATATAAAGATAAAAAATTCCTTGAAAAATTATTTAAATATTTAATTAAAAACAAATCCCAGCTTAACTTCAGGCATTTAGACGCAGAAAGCGAGTTTTCAAAGGAATTAATCAAGTTTGTATCCGGTAATTCAATAAACCAGCAATCTCACGTTGATGAAACCAGGTTATATATAACAAAAGAAAGTTTTAATCCCTTGCCGTCTTTTAAAAGAGATGTTAACAGGAACAAAAGAAACCTGGCCAAAGAATTGGGGGAAGAATACGTATTTAAGTTCAAGGCACAAAAGTCAGATGAACTGGTTAATGAGTTCATCAAACTGCACACCCAGCGCTGGGGGGGCGGCATGCTTTCGTATAACCCTTCAATGGAGGGATTCTTAAAGGAAATTTTAACGGATGATACTTTGACTGTATTATCAAGGCTCTATTTAAGCAACAGCAATGAAACAGTTGCTCTGGCAATAGGCTATATTGATTCTAACAATAAATATACCTACAGCCTTACTACTTATAACACAGCATACCGTAAGTATTCACCCGGCAAGGTTTTTCTTTTTGACTTGATTAATGATGTTTTTGACAATGGATTTGAATGTTTTGATATGGGACGAGGCTCTGAACCATATAAAAACTGGCTGACAGACCGACAGAGCATACTTTTTTCAATTAAAACCAACAACAATCCCAAATATTACAAGGTTCAAAGATTTATAAACAAAGTTCTTGACTTAGTGTTTTATTGAAAGGCTTAAATACAATGATATGCAGAATTTGCCAGAATAATGAAAATAATACCAGCTACACAGCAAAAGAGATGTTTTTTGGCCTGATGGACGAGTTTGAGTACTTCCGGTGCTCAAACTGCGTGAACTGCTTAATGATGTTTGAGCAGGAATCCTGGAGGTTAAACGCTGAGCAAAACGGAGACCAGGCTTGCTTTTATTTAAAAAGAAAGTAATTATAATTTCTACTGTTATTTATTAATTATCTTTAGCAGGTAAAATAGACGAATACAAAGTTAAAAAAGAAGGAGAATAGATGAAATTACAGGAGGTAGTAAGCGATAGAGCTTATGATTATAAATATATGTACCGGCGAATGTGGCCGTTTGTTAAACCCTATCTGTTCAGGGGCGTACTGGCTATATTGCTTGCAGTGCCGGTAGGGCTTTTAGACGGCGCCATTGCCCTGTCTTTAAAACCATATCTGGATTACGTTATTAACCGCACCCCTCTTGACCTTGCCAATTTTCAATTTTTACTTCCATTTCTTCAAAATATTTCCGGTTTTATTAATATACAACCGGCCATAGCTGCAATTTCCAGTGGAAAAGAAATTTACATTGCTGAATTTTTAGCTTTCTGGATACCTTTCCTTGTAGTAGGCGTTGCTCTTGCACAGGGGCTTTTAAAATATTTTAGCGGTTATCTAAATGACTGGGCGGGTTTTAAAATGGCAAACGGACTTAAGGCCCACCTTTTTAATAAACTTTTATCATTTGAATCAGCCCTGTATGATAAAAATTCATCAGGTTTAATCAACAGCAGATTTCTGGGAGATGCCGGCGCTGCCTGCGCAGGGCTATTGAATAACCTGAAAACTATTGTTGATAACATTACAAGGTCATTAGGACTAATAGCGGTACTTTTGTTTGTGTCCTGGAAATTGTCCTTTTTTGCAATAATAATGCTGGGAGGGGCTTTCCTGCCTGTTGCGCTTATCAGGAAACTTGTTAAACAGGTTTCAAATGAAGGCATGAAAATAGGAAGCAAATTAAGCACAAGCGTTTATGAAACTTTTAGCGGAAACAGAATAATTACCGCATTCAATCTGCAAAATTTCTGGCATAACAAACTTGTGAAAAATATACATGAGCAGTTTGAGCTCCAGATGAAATTAACAAAGAGAGTTGGCTGGCTCTCCCCGTTAATGTATCTTATTGCATCCTTCGGGATAGCAGGGGTTATGTGGTATGGAAACCATCTTGTTTTATCCGGTGAAATGACGAGCGGCAGCTTTGCGGCGTTTGTAACATCATTATTACTGCTCTATAGGCCAATTAAATCTATGGGTAATACAATGGCCGGTATGCAGGGCAGTTTTGTTGCCATGAACAGGGTTATGGAGGTTTTTGACATGGAACCAACCATAAAGGACAATCCTAATGCAGTTAAAATCAACACAATTAAAAATTCTATCAGTTTTGAAAATGTGTGGTTTGAATATGATGAAAACTCACCAGTATTAAGAGACGTTAGTTTTGATATTCAAATAGGTGAATCTCTTGCGCTTGTCGGCAACTCAGGTGGTGGAAAGACTACAATAGCAAACCTTATACCTCGTTTTTATGAAGTAAAATCAGGTTCAATTAAGATTGACGGCATCAATGTAAGAGAACTTGAACTTGCAAGCCTAAGGCAGAATATCGCGGTGGTATTCCAGGATAATTTCCTGTTTACCGGCACCATTAGGGAAAATATTATATTAGGAAATTTCAATGCAACAGAAGCTGAAGTACAAAAAGCTATAAAAGATGCTTATTTAGAGGATTTTATTGCTAAGCTGCCGGAAGGGATAGATACAGAGATAGGGGAAAGGGGGGTTAGATTATCAGGCGGGCAAAAGCAAAGAGTTGCAATAGCCCGTGCCATGCTCAAAAACGCCCCTGTGGTTATTCTTGATGAAGCAACATCAGCACTTGATAATAAGTCAGAAGCTATTGTGCAGAAGGCTATGGATAAATTAATGGAAAACAAGACTGTAATAGTAATAGCGCACAGACTTTCCACAATTAAGAACGTCAACAAAATTGCTGTTGTTAACGATGGCCAGATAGTTGAAATGGGCACACACGAGGAGCTTTTCAATATTCCAAACGGAGCTTACAAAGTTCTTTATGATATGCAATTTAAGGAAGAAACTTCAGAAATCGGGGCTTAGTCCTGTTTCTGAATCTGTGCGTACTCCAGCTCAACGGGAGTGTCCCTTCCAAAAATCGACACCATTGCCCTGAGCTTTTCCTTCTCCGGGTAAACCTCGGTTACATCCCCCACAAAATCAGCAAATGGCCCGCTAATTATACTTACCTTATCGCCAATTTTAATATCAAGTTCAATTTTTGTAGGCAGGGCCTGTGTTTTGCGCAGGATTTTATTGATTTCCGAGTCGCGCGCAGGTATAGGCTTTCTCTCCGCTCCTACGAACTTTGTAACACCGGGAGTATGCCTCACTACGTACCAGCTGTCGTCATCCATAATCATTTCAACCATTACATAACCGGGAAAAATCTTTTCCTCCCTGTCCTGGCGCTTTCCGTCCTTCAGTTTTGTCACGGCTTTTTGCGGCACTTCTACCCTGAAAATTTTGTGTCCGAGGTTCATATAGTCAATACGCTTTTCAAGGTTGACCTTAACCTTGTTTTCATGCCCTGAATAGGTATGGACTATGTACCATCTTTTTTTCTTTTCCTGTTGATTCATTTAACTTACCCACCTGGTATTAACTTAAACATAAAATTAAAAATAAAATCCAAAAAATAAACCAGAACCGTAAAGAACACCACAACCCCAAGAACGATAACAGTCTCCACCGCAACCTGTCTTTTTTCAGGCCAGGTTATCTTGTCCCATTCAGCCCTGACACCCTTGAGGTAATCAGCGGCCCTTGAGGTTACCGGCGGTTCTTGCAATTCTTTTTTTCTGGCGTCGCTCATTTTTATAATCCTGTTGCCTTATTTTTTACAAACGCGCCCTGTAGGATTTGAACCCACGACATCCGGTTTTGGAGACCGACGTTCTACCAGGCTGAACTAAGGACGCATAATCTGCCGTCATTCCGGGCTTTAGCCGAAATCTTACTTTGTTTCCTTATGAGGGGTATGTTTCCCGCAGAAAGGGCAGTATTTTTTTAACTCCAGCCTTCCTGTTGTATTTTTTTTGTTCTTTGTGGTGGTATAATTCCGCCTTTTGCAATCGCTCTGTGAGCATGCCATTGTGACCAGTCTGTCGTTTTTCTTCAGTCCCATTGTTTTTTACCTTAAAATTCAGTATAAATTTTGCATTTTAAAACAGGGTATTATCCCTGTTAATATTATTCTATAATAAAAATTTTTTTTTAAAAGGGGGTAATTTTTTTGATATTAACAACCCTATTTTTGCATAATTCTCTCAATATTTCGGTACTGGACGGCCTCCGCAATATTTGAAGGGGTAATATTCCCGCTGCATTTTAAATCCGCAATAGTGCGCGAGAGCTTGAGTATGCGGTCATATGACCGTCCGGAGAGGTTAAACCTGGCGATTGCGGTTCGCAGTATTTCCTCGGCAGGGCTGTCGAGCCCGCAATATTTTTTGATTAACCCGGGAGGCATCTGGGAATTGGAGACAATGCCGTCGTTTTGAAACCTCTTAACCTGTATATCCCTCGCTCTTACAACCCTTTCCCTTATCGCGGCGGAGCTTTCCCCGCTGGCTTCCCCGCTTAAAAGCTCGTCCTCAGAGAGCCTTGCAACTTCTATTTGCAGGTCTATCCTGTCGAGGAGTGGCCCTGAGAGCCTTGACCAATAACGTTTTACCTGGAAATCCGAGCATATGCACTCTTTTTTTGTATCACCAAAATGCCCGCAAGGGCATGGGTTCATGGCAGCGAGCAGGATAAAGTCAGCGGGGTATTTAATGCTTGTCTGCACCCGGCTTATTGTTACCACGCCGTCTTCAAGGGGTTGTCTCAAGACTTCAAGCACATTGCGGGGGAATTCCACCACCTCGTCCAGAAAAAGCACTCCCCTGTGAGCGAGGCTGATTTCCCCGGGTTTGGGATTTGTTCCCCCGCCTATGATTCCGGCAGAGGAAGCGGAATGGTGCGGCGACCTGAACGGCCTTGTCGACATTAACGGCTGGTCTTTTTCCAGCAAACCGCTTACACTGTATATTTTAGTGAGCTCAATCGCCTCAGAGTATTGCAGGGGAGGCAATATACCCATAAAACACTTTGCCAGGAGGGTTTTCCCCGAGCCCGGAGAGCCCGCCATCAGCATATTATGCCCGCCGGCTGCGGATATTTCCATTGCCCTTTTTGCTTTTTCCTGGCCTTTTACATCCTTAAAGTCAAATGCATGGCTGTTTTGTGAATTTGTTTTTAAGTAACGGCCAATATCAACAATGAAAGGCTTAATCCTGAAATCTGAAATAGCCGGGGGGTTAAGGAAGCTAACCACTTCATTGAGGTTATTGACGGGATATACCTCAATATTTTCCGCTAAAGCAGCCTCTTTAGCATTTTCAGCAGGCACAACCACTTTTTTAACGCCGTTTTTGCCCAGGCTCAGGACGGCAGGCAACACCCCGTTAATTGGCCTGATTTTACCGTCCAGCGCAAGTTCTCCCATAAAGGCAGTGTCCTCGAGGTTTTCAACGGTTATGTCCCCGTTAGCCAGCAAAACCCCTACAGCCATGGGCAGGTCAAAACCTGTTCCCTCTTTCCTGACATCAGCGGGCGCGAGATTGACCACTATTTTCCTGGCGGGAAAGGTGTGTCCGGAATTCTTCACGGCGGGCCGGATGCGCTCCTTTGCCTCGGAAACCGCGGCGTCCGGAAGCCCGACTATGGCAAAAGCGGGCAGGCCTGAGCTTATGTCAGCTTCAACCGTGATTTTATATCCCTCAATCCCGCATATTGCACCGGTATAAACTTTTGACGTCATTTTTTACCCCATTTACCGAAAAAAATTATTTATTGTATAATTTTTTATTATATTACTTTAAACCTAAAAATTTTTATATGTTTATTGAAAAAACAGAACAAAACCTCGTTAAAATAAATTTTAGAGTCCGTGAAGAGGAAATTTTCCCGGCGGATATGCTGAAAATAGCCTCTCCCGGAATGAACGGGGTTATCGCACAGGTAGTAAGCCTTGAAAGTCCGGAAAATACCGGGGATAAGAGCCTGGCAACCGCAAAAATACTATTTACCATCCTGGATACGGGTAAACTAACCCCCTGGCAGGGCAATATCCCCTCCGGGGACTTTAAGGTGAGCCTGGTCCGGCCCGATGAATACCTCGCAATAGCAAACCTGGACAAGGTTAAAACCCCTGTCCCCGTCGGGCGGATGGCCGGTTTTCCCGACATGGTGGTAAGCATTGACGCATCAGACCTTACAGCGCCCTCAATCATTCTCAGCGACAGGGAAAACGTAAAAAATAACTTTTTAAAGCTGCTGGCCGGTGAATTGGCTTCGCAATCAGCTAAAATTGTAATAGCCGATAATAACGGCGACTTTTTAGACCTTGAAAACGCTCTTGTTTTAAGGGCAGGAAAGGATGTTAAACTGCCGCTTGACATCACCGGGCTGGAAAACCTGTATAATAAGACGCTGAAT
>JANQGS010000159.1 GCA_028277195.1 Candidatus Gastranaerophilales bacterium | reverse complement strand
TTTTATAAAAGTCTACAATGTTTAAATTATTATTTAAAAGAATTCTATAATAAATATTTTATATTTACAAGTTTTTTTATTGTGTCCGGGAAAATTATTTACATCTGCTAAATTAATACTTAAAATAATAGACCAGAGATTAAAAGGAAAAACGCGAAAATGATAAAAATAAACCCGCCAAACGGCAATGCGGTTGAAATAGACTCAAAAGAAAACAAAACACTTGATTATAAAGACGGGGAAGCCCTTGATATACTGCGCCACAGCACGGCACACGTAATGGCTCAGGCAGTGCAAAGGCTCTTCCCCTCAGCCAGAATAGCAATCGGCCCTACAATAGAAAACGGCTTTTACTATGACTTTGACATACCGGAGCACTCCCTGAGCGTTGAGGACCTGCCTAAAATTGAAGAGGAAATGAAAAAAATCATCAAGGAAAACCAGCAATTTGAAAGGCGGGAAATACATAACGTCCGGGAACAGCTTACCGAGTTCAGGGAAAAGGGGGAAATATACAAGGCAGAGCTCTTAATGGAATATTCCGCGCAAAACCCCACCCTTTATGTGATGAAAAAAGACGATAAAGAGCTGTGGAATGATTTTTGCAGAGGGCCACACCTCCCTCAAACAAAGCATATTAAGGCTTTCAAGCTGCTGAGTACCGCAGGGGCTTACTGGCGAGGTGATGAAAACAATAAAATGCTCCAGAGGATTTATGCTACCGCCTTCTGGACAAAAGAAGACCTGAAAGATTATCTCAACTTTCTTGAAGAGGCTGAAAAAAGAGACCACAGAAGGCTCTCCAACCAGCTGGAATTGTTCAGCATAAAGGATGAAGTAGGCCCCGGGCTTGTTTTGTGGCATCCGAACCTGGCTTTTGTAAGGGAGCAAATAGAAAATTACTGGCGCACCGAGCATAGAAAGCGAGGCTACGACATAGTCAACACCCCTCATATCGCAAAAAAGCAGCTATGGGACATTTCCGGGCATACGGAATTCTATGATGAAAATATGTATTACCTTAACGTTGAGGGGGAAAAGGATTACGTTCTCAAACCTATGAACTGCCCGTTCCATATGCTTATATACAAGTCCAGAAGGTACAGTTACAGGAATTTGCCTATAAGGATGGCGGAGCTGGGAACTGTTTACAGGAAAGAACGCTCCGGCACACTGCATGGCCTCTCGAGAGTAAGAGGATTTACCCAGGATGACGCGCATATATTCTGTACTCCAGACCAATTTGTTGATGAAATTCACAAAATAATTGATTTTGTGGATGATACAATGAAGATTTTTGAGCTGTCATTTGAAGTTGAGCTCTCTACAAGGCCCGATGACTTTGTGGGGGAAGTTGCGAACTGGGACAGGGCAGAAGCAGGATTAAAGTCTGCGCTTGAGCAAAAGGGTATTGAATACCGGTTAAATGAAAGTGACGGGGCATTTTACGGCCCGAAAATCGACTTTAAGCTAAAGGACGCAATCGGAAGAACCTGGCAGGCCGCTACAATACAGCTTGATTTTAACCTGCCGGCCAGGTTTGACCTGAAATATACGGACAGGGACGGCTCATTGCAGGCTCCTGTCATGATTCACAGGGTAATTTTCGGTTCTATGGAGCGGTTTGTCGGGGCGTTAACAGAGCATTACGCCGGGGCATTCCCTTTATGGCTCGCTCCAACCCAGGCAATCCTTATTCCCATAGCAGACAGGCATGTAGAATTCGCCGAATTTGTTTATAACAGGATGAAAGAGGCTAATTTGCGGGTGGAAACAGATGACAGGAGCGAAAGTATGAACTATAAAATCCGTGAGGCCCAGAACAGGAAAATACCTTATATGCTTGTCATCGGGGATAAGGAAATAGAAGCAAATGCCCTGGCGGTAAGAAAAAGAGGCGAAGGCCCAATCGGAACTATTGCAATGGACGAGCTCATAAATATTTTGACAAAAGAGTCCTTGCCTGCCCAGAACCGGCAGCCTGCATAAAACCTTCAACCTCACCAGCGCCGTTTATAACTTGTTTTAAAAGTTTCAGGGACGTTTCCGGTTTGGAAGCAAGGCCATTGCAGTAATTCAAGAACTCTTCCCCGGGGAGGATTTTTGACGCTATACCCAGTTGGTAAGCCTCTTCTGCTTTTATTTGCCTGCCTGTTGCCATTATTTCATAGGCCCTGTTTTTCCCTACAAGCCTTAATAACCTGTTAATACCGCCATAACCCGGTATTAGCCCTATATTAACCTCATTAAGACTAAAAACAGCCTCCTTTGAGGCTAAAACAACATCACATGCCAGGGCCAGCTCAAAAAAACCGCCCACAACCAGGCCATCTATCCCAATAACAACAGGTTTTGAGTATTTTTCCGTTTTATACAACAACTGTCTTGCCTGTGTTAGTTGACTTTTAAATTGTTCAGGATTTTTGTCTAATAGCTCA
>JANQGS010000063.1 GCA_028277195.1 Candidatus Gastranaerophilales bacterium | reverse complement strand
TGAGTACTATAATCCCGACTCCGAGGACAAGGGAAAAGCAAAGGTCATTATAGCAAAGCAGAGAAACGGCCCGGTAGGGGATGTGGAGTTGCTGTTCAGAAAGGATATCACAAGGTTTCAGAACCCCGCAAAGACCAGGACAAACCTGTTTTGATTTTTAAGTATTAAGAAATATTTAACTAATTCGGAAATTTTTATCAAAAAATTTTTTCAGGAGAGTTTATGTAATTGATTACTGTTTAACCTGGAAGGTAAAAATCATTATGACCGTCATCAATTCATTTCAGCCGTTTATGCCCGCAAAACAACCAAGATTTAAGGCAGTCACAGGAAATTTTAATGAGAAAGAACTGAGAGAAGCACTGAAAGTTGTTTATAAAAACTATACCACTGGTCAAGAGAATCATCAAGCAGTAGTAGATGAACAAACCGGTAAAATTATGGCAGGCCTTTCTCCTGCAATAGGGAGGTTTAGGGACTCAAAAGTTGAATTAAAGCTGGAACTGGAAAAAACCCATGATAATACTCCGGATTATATTTTATGGGCAAGAGCTCATAAAGATGGTGATGTAAAGGAAATCCCTGTTCCTCTCGAATTATCACACACTTTAGAGGATAAAGATATGCGGAGATTTTTCGATAAGGTTAATAGCTGGAAGGATTAAGTACTATTTACCTGAAAATAATACCGGGATAAACCTTTTTAATGCCTTCCCGTAAACTTTTAACGGTATCATCCGCCTCTTCATCGGTCAGTGTGGCTTCAGGGCTTTGCAGTATAAGCCTTATAGCCAGGCTTTTTGAACCCTCAGGCACATGCTCGCCTTTATAAACGTCAAAAATATCAACTTTTTTAAGCAGTTTTGGGGATGACTTCTTGATTGTGTTTAAAATTTCCCGGTAAGTAACGCCTTCCGGGATAATAAACGCTATATCCCTTGTTAAAGCCGGATAATGCGGTATTTCCCTGTAGCGCGGGGTTGTATAGCCCGCATTATCTAAGATTTTTTCAATATCTATATCAAAAATGTAAACAGGCTGGCTTATCTTGCACCTCTCAGCAGTATCAGGATGCAATTCCCCAAAAACTCCCAGGGTAATTGGCTGTTTTGCGGATAAAACTACTTTAGCGGCCTTTCCCGGGTGCAAATAAGGCAAATCAGTAATCGGTTGGAACCGGGCCCTGTTTTCAAGGTTAAATTCCCCCAGTAAAAGCTCAATAAGCCCTTTTAATGTATAAAAATCAGTTTCCTGCGACTTTCTCCACAGAGAATGGTTTATATTCCCGGTTATAGCCCCGGTAAGCATTCGTATTTCCTGCGTACCGGTTGATTTTTCATCAACATTTCCCGTGAAAAAATATGTTTTGCCTGTTTCATATATCCAGATATTCTTTTGTCCCTGGTCAAAATTATGTTTTATAACCTGTATTATACTCGGCACAAGGCTTTGCCTGAGCATGGAGTACTCGTCGGACTGGGGGTTGGAAACTTTTATTGCCCGGTTTTCCTCATAGCCAATCCCGCACCATTTTAAGAGGGGTTCGCCGATGAGAGAGGAGGTTACAGCCTCAGAGAGACCTTTTGCGAGCAACAGTTTATGTATTTTGTTAATAAAACTTGCTTCAGGCAGTACTTTTGCGATTACGGTCTTACCGGGCAGGGTAGGCTCTATTTTGTCATAGCCGTAAATCCTGCTTATCTCTTCTATAAGGTCAATTTCCCTGTTTACGTCATTTGCCCTGAAACCGGGTGCTTTAAACTGTGCCCGGAAATGATTTTTCTTAAGCAGCTCAAAGCCAAGGTTTTGCAGAATTTCAACACATCTGGAGTAAGGTATTTCCGCGCCAAGAATTCTCCTTACCTCACTAAACCTGAGCGTAATGCGTGTATCAGGCAGTTTATCCCGGCCTGTTTCAACAATACCCTCAATATTTGCGCCGGCATATTCCTCCATAAGGTTCATTGCCCTGGTAAGCGCAGGTTTAACAGCCTCAATATCAACCCCTCTCTCGAACCTGGCAGAGGCTTCCGTCCTTAAACCGATACTCCTGGAGGATTTTCTGTTTGCAGGAGGTGTAAAATAAGCGCTTTCAAGGGCTATATCTGTTGTGGCCCCATCAACCTCCGAATTAAACCCGCCCATGACACCTGCCAGGCCAACGGGTTTTTCCCCGGTTGCAATAAGCACCGAATCATTATTGAGCTCTCTTTCGGTTTCATCAAGGGTCAAAAGGGTCTCTCCCTCATTCGCCCTCTTTACACAGAGGTAATTCTCGCCCAGTTTATTCATATCAAAGGCGTGAAGGGGCTGGCCATATTCCAGCATAACGTAATTAGTAATATCAACAACGTTATTTATGCTCCTGACGCCTGATGCGGCCAGCCTTGCCGCTATCCGCTCAGGCGAGGGCCCTATCTTAAGATTTTTAACAATACCTGCCGCGTAATATTTACAGGTGTCATAGTCTTTTATTTCAACCGAAAACCCGGGCTTTTTGCCAGAATCATAGGTTTTCAGGCCGGGGAAGCTGAGCGGCCTGTTAAATATAGCGCAAATTTCCCTTGCAATCCCCAGCAGCGACATTTCATCTCCCCGGTTTGCCGTGGGTGCGGCGTGGAGAACGGTGTCTTCCTTTATATTTAACGCTTTTTTTATGTCTGTGCCCGGCTCAACCCTCTCCTTAAGTATGAGTATGCCGTCGTATTCGGCCTCAAGGCCCAATTCCTCCGCTGAGCAGAGCATTCCGCATGACTCTACCCCTCTTATTGAAACGGGTTTCAGGGTAAATTTCTCGCCTGTTTTCCTGTCCAGCACATCCGAGCCGATTGCCGCATAAGGCACGAGCTGGCCTTTGGCAATATTTTTTGCCCCGCACACGACCTCTTTGTTTTCCGCACCGGTAAAAACCGTTGCCAGCTGGAGTTTATCAGCGTTTGGATGGGGCTTTACCTCCAGTATTTCAGCAGCAACAATATTTTTAAAGTTAACCCCGATTTTTTCAATCTTTTCTATCTCAAGCCCGCTCATTGTAAGCGCATGAGCTATTTCTTCCGGCTCAATGCCGGATATATCCACATAATCTCCAAGCCATTCCAATGAAACAAGCATGTTATGATTTTAGCACAGATGAAATTTTATTTTACATTGGGTTATAATAATTAAAATTTTAATAGAATGGAAAAAAGAGGTTAAATAATGAGAAAAAAGGTTGTTCTGGCATACTCGGGCGGACTCGATACAACGGTAATAATTCCCTGGCTTAAGGAAAACTATGACTATGACGTGATAGCGGTATGTGTTGACCTGGGGCAGGGCAGTGAAACAGAGGGACTTGAGCAAAAAGCCCTCTCCACGGGTGCGATAAAATATTTTATTGAGGATGTAAAAGAGGAATTTATAAGTGATTACTGCTTTCCAACCCTTAAAGCAGGCGCAAAATACGAGGGTAAGTACCTTCTGGGCACATCAATAGCCCGCCCGCTCATTGCAAAAAAACTCGTTGAAAGGGCAAAAAAAGAAGGTGCAATAGCAATATGCCATGGCGCAACCGGCAAGGGCAATGACCAGATACGTTTTGAACTCACCATAAAAGCCCTTGCTCCGTATCTGGAAATCATTGCCCCATGGAGAATATGGGATATCCGGTCAAGGGAAGACGCCATAAAATACCTTGAAGACAGGAACATAACCCCGCCCACCAAAAAGGATGACAGCTATTCCCGTGACAGAAACCTATGGCATCTCAGCCACGAAGGACTTGAACTGGAAGACCCTTCGCTAGAACCCAATTACAACAGGCTATTAAAACTGACAGTGCCCCCGGAAAAAGCCCCGGACAAACCTGAATATGTTGAGATTGAATTCGAAAAAGGCAATCCCGTAAAATTAAACGGAAAAGAACTCACCCCTGCCGGGCTTGTTTCGGAATTGAACGAAATAGCCGGCAGGAACGGGGTCGGGATAATCGATATCCTTGAAAACCGTTTTGTAGGCATGAAATCGCATGGGGTTTATGAAACCCCTGCCGGTACAGTGTTGTATGAGGCTCTTGAGCAGCTTGAGCATATGTGCCTGGACAGGCAGTCATTCGCGTTTAAGCAGATTATTGCCGTTAAATTCGCTGAGCTGGCTTATAGCGGTGAGTGGGAAACTCCCCTAAGAGAGGCCTTATCAGCATTTGCGGATAAAATTCACGAACACGTCACAGGCAGGGTTAAGTTAAAGCTGTATAAGGGCAATATAATACCCGCAGGCACTGAATCTCCATATTCCCTTTACAATGAGAGCCTGGCCAGTTTTACGACCGGGGAATTATACAGCCATAAGGACGCTGAAGGGTTTATAAACCTGTTTGGTTTGCCCCTAAAGGCCAGGGCCTTAATGAAAGAGAACCTATAACCATTTCGGCAGTTGTATTAAGAAATGTAAAGCTAAAAACACCAAAATTAGCACTTTTTTATCATATATATTTTTTATATAAATAAGCGAGAACTAACATATAAAAACGAGCGAAAACAAATATCAAAAAAATTGAAGTGCATTAAGTCGCCCTTATTAAAAAGGAGATTTATTATGAGTGTTGTAGTAACCTTAACTGCTGTGCAGACTGATTATAGAATGCTAAGTGACCTGGAACTGGCCATTAAGCTGAACCAGGACGCAAGGCTGGCCCTGGCTCACCAGGCCCAGGAAGCAGCGGGAAATCCTCAGCTGTTATTGCTCTATCACCAGCAGGATGTGCAGCTTGAGCAGGAGCAAAAGAGATTGGAAATGGAGTATAGCGCCCTTAAAACAAAGTTAGAAGGTGACGAACAAATGAAAAAAGAGGCTATAAAGAGGTCCTTTAAACTTCAGGTATAATTTTTACAATATTTTTAAAACAAAAACTACCTCAAAAAAGAGGTAGTTTTTATTTTTCATATTTTAATTAATTTGTTACCAGTGTTTTTTCGCCTTTTTCCTCAAGCACGGCCTGTGCTGCGGCAA
>JANQGS010000165.1 GCA_028277195.1 Candidatus Gastranaerophilales bacterium | reverse complement strand
TTGGATGATATACATTATTCAGCAGCCGACGGCACACCTGATTGTGACCCTGGTGATACAGCAGGAGGTATTTTTGACCCCGGCGGTGGTAATGGCTGCACTGCAAGGGTTATCAGGGACGGGGCGGTGAACTATTAGGCCCGGCCTGCTTGCTATTTACGAATTATTTGCCTCCTTAAACTCCCTGGCCCACAGCTTGGTCGCGGCGGTGAACTTGTAAACGGCCAGGAGCATGGAAAAAATAAACCCGTACATTCCGTCTTTATAACCCCCTTTTATGAAGAACCTCTTTATAAACTCCCCTATAGGCCTGCCTAAGAGCAACAGCAGGGAAAATTTTACCCCCCGCTCCTCAAACTTTTCCAGCTCAAGGGTTGTATAAGTATTCATTCTCGCAATAAACGACTCTAGGTTTTCATGATTGTGATGTATTATTGCCAGGTCTGTTCTTTTCGGGTCTATATGGTAATCCCCGCCGTCCAGAATGGTCGGGGCGCAATGAACCCTGTCGCTGAAAGATACTTTCCCGTTCTTAAAAAACCTGAGTATGGGATTAGGGTACGACAGCCACAATACTTTGCCCAGGTGCAGGTTTTTCCTGGGTATAAATACGCCGCTTACGTGCGGGGGCAGGGTATTCATTAACTCATTAAGATGCTTAAGCAGCTCAGGCGGGGCTTCTTCATCAGAATCCAGCACCAATACCCATTTGCCCGAGGCGTGGCTGAGCGCGAAATTCCTCGCAGGGTCGGCAAACCCGACATTTTTATGGTAAATAATCCTCGCGCCGTACTTCTGGGCTATTTCTATTGTCCTGTCATTAGAGTACATATCGCATATGAGGATTTCCTCACAATCCTTTACTGATTCAAGGCATTTCTCAAGGTGTTTTTCCGAGTTATAGGTGTGTATTACGACTGAAATTCCCACTTTTTTTCCCTTTTTTAACAGATTTACAATATTAGTATATTTAATAGTTTATAATGGAATAAATAATTAGGTAAGTACAAAAAAATGTTTACCGGTCTGATTGAGGAAAAAGGCAGCATTGCTGCCGTAAAAAAGCAGAATAACGGTGCGGTTATTGCAATAAACTGCGCCGGAATACTCGATGAGCTAAAACCCGGCGACAGCGTAAGCATTGACGGGGTGTGCCAGACTGTTACAAAAACTTTAAATTCAGGCTTTGAAGTCGAAACCTCGGCGGAAACGCTCCGTCTGACAACCCTGAATGATTACAAACAGGGACAAATCGTTAACCTGGAGCGGGCAATGCTCGCTAGCAGCCGTTTTCACGGACATATAGTCACAGGGCACGTCGAGGCCACGGGTATATTCTTGAAAAAGGAAAACCGTTACCCGGCCTGTAATTTTTACTTTAGCGCACCTGAAAACATAATGAAATACCTGGTTTACAAGGGTTCAATAGCGCTGAACGGCGTTAGCCTGACCATAGCATCGCTTGAGCGCGGGCTTTTCTCGGTTGCGATTATCCCGACAACCCTGGGCGAAACAAACCTCAACCGCTTGCACCCCGGCGATAAAGTTAACCTTGAGCCTGACATACTCGGCAAGTATGTTGAAAAATTTACACAAAAAAATGCCGGTATAACAGAAAGTTACCTGGAAAAACATGGCTTCTTATAGACTTATAGACACTCATGCCCACCTGGACTTCAAGGACTACAGGGAAATCCTGGACGAAATCATCGGAAACGCCAAGGACGCCGGGGTTGACAAGGTTATAATCCCCGGGGTCGGGCTGCCCGGGTTGCCTGAAATAATAAAAATAATAGAAACCTATGACGATATTTACGGTGCAGTGGCCATACACCCTTCAGAAGTAAAAAGCTGGAAGGATGAATATTACGATAAGCTAAAAGAATACGCCCTTCATGAAAAAATAATCGCAATAGGTGAAACCGGGCTGGACTATTATTGGGATAAGTCGTTTATTGACACCCAGAAGCATGTGTTCAGGCAGCATTTAAAACTGGCGCGGGAAATGAAACTCCCCGCTATAGTGCATGACAGGGAAGCTCACTCTGACGTTCTTGCTGTACTCGGGGAATTCCCCGGGGTTAACGGTGTAATGCATTGTTTTTCGGGTGACGCGGATTTTGCGCTCAAGTGCGTTGAGGCCGGGTATTATATTGCGCTTGGCGGGGCAGTGACCTTTAAGAACGCAAAAGAAGCAAAACAGGTGGCAAAAGAAGTTCCCCTGGAAAAATTACTGCTTGAAACAGACGCCCCTTTTCTCGCGCCCCACCCTTTCCGGGGCAAGTTAAACGAGCCTGCCGGGATTAAGCTGGTAGCCCGGGAAATTGCAAATTTAAGGGGTATAGGATTTGAAGAGGTTGCCAATATAACCTCTGACAATGCCGAGCGGTTGTTTTTTACTTGAAAAACGACTCCAGGTCCTCTAAAAGACAGGCCTCTTCACGGATTTCACAATACATTCCAGCCATATCCCCCTCGTCAACCCCGATACTCGAAAGCACCTCCCCGTCAAATACTTCCGGCGCAAAAACACCCCTGTCCAGCACAAGCCGCGAAATGACGTTGCCTATGTAAACAACGGTCGTAAACCTCTGGTGGCGCTCTGACTCCAGGGGATTATGATGATATTTTATTACATCGGGTAAAACCTCGGGTAAATTCCAGCCCTCTGCCACTATGCTGCCGATAGCCGGGTGGGTCAGCTCACAGTGTTTTTGCTCGGCGGCCAGTAGCCGCTCCGGGTGGAGCTGGTCTCCCGCTTCCCTAATCGCGTTTGCATAATTATTATGGTCGTACTGGTCAAGGATTAACTTGCCTATGTCATGCAGTATTGCGGCGCTGAAAATATTCTCGTCATCCTCAAAAAAGAGCTTGCTGTAAACCTTTTTAGACCCAATCGCGGTCAAAAGGGAGTGTTTCCAGAATTTTTTATAGTCAAGGCTGAGCGCTGAATTGCTTTTTGGTGAAAAAATCCTGAAAATACTTGATGAGAGGACTAAGCCCTTTATTGTGGTGAACCCGAGAATCATTACAGCGTGCTGTATGGAGCTTATTTGTTTTGGAAAGCCGTAATAAGCGGAATTGACCAGTTTAAGTACCCGTGATGTCAGCCCCGAGTCGTGTGATATAACCTTGCTGAGCTCAGCGGCGGAGGATTTGGGGTTTTGAACCAGTTCTGTCACTTTTGTTACAACCTCGGGCAGTGAGGGGAGGTCCCTTACCTTAAGTTTTATTGAGCGGGATTTTTCCGCGGCTTCCTCGGGGGGTTTGGCAGGAGAGGTTTCTGTTGCTGAATAAACAGTGATATTGTTTTTTTCAAGCTCACTGATTATCCATTTCCTTATATCCTCTTCTTTGGCGAGTTTTTCGAGATTGCAGACAACGACGCCTGAAAATTTCTTTAAAGGGGCGTCATTTAACAGTTTAACGAGTTTTGGCCTGTAATCCGGCCTGCTTTCATCGGGCTCTGCCAGTATTTCCAGCAAATTCAGCTTATTTTTCTTACAAAAAGACTCTATATGCTGTTTTTGAATTTTTTTTTGGTAAGAAGCCGCATTATGACCTGATTCATATGAAATTATGTAGCCTATGACGTTCATTGATAAATTTATAAGCCTACTACTCTGTAAAATAAAATTTGTCTAATAAATAGCGTTCATTAAGGGGAAGGAGGGCGGGATTTTTTGAAAATTTTGGCTCTTTATTCATCATAATGTATCCAATAAAATTAATTTAACTGAGCACTACTCAGCAGTCAAAATTTCTTCAAAAGAAAGCATTTTAGCTGCATACAAAAGAGCTGCCTTAATATCTTCTATACTTAAAAAAGGATAATCCTGTAAAATTTCCTGTTCTGAAACCCCGGTGCCCAGTTTTTCCAAAATAATTTCCACAGTAAGCCTTGTGCCTTTAATTACGGGCTTTCCTAACATTATATCAGGATTTGATTCAATTCTTTCAAGCATGGTATCCATATTTATACTCCCGTATTTTCTAATTTTATTGACCTGAATTTGTTTTGATTTATAACAACGAAATGATTATGAACTTTATCTTTATAGAAAATTAAAAGTTTTTTAACTAATTTGATTTTTTCTTTGATACTGTGCCTTTTCAGTCTAATCAGAATAATTCCTGACGAGATTGACTTTTGCCTGAATACTATTTCGCCAAAGTCCTTATCATTTGTTATTAAAATCCTGTTTTCTTTGTTTGCCAGTTTACAAACTTCAGTGTCCGGCATTCCGGGGTTTATATTTGTTACGCATATTATATCATATCCAAGAGCCTTTATCTCTTCTATTATTGTCTTTTCTATATTAACATCCGCTAAAAATTTCAATATAAACAACCTCAAAAGATATTTTCTACTCATTTTATAGTATAATCCTCGAAAAGATTTTAATTAATCATTGTTTTATATGAGATAATATTATTGAATGAGTTAATGGGAAGGGGTTAACAGCAATGAGCAAACCAAATATAGCAGTTCTCGGCTCTACGGGAGTTGTGGGGCAGGAAATTTTAAAAATTCTTGAAGAAAAGGATTTTCGGTTTAACAGCATTAAATTTCTCGCCAGCGCTCGCAGCGCGGGCAATGAAATAGGGTTTAAAGGCAAGAAATATATCGTGGAAGAAACAAAACCCGAGGCGTTTGACGGGGTAAATCTCGTCCTGGCGTCGGCAGGCGGTGCGACCAGCAAGGCTTTTGCCCCGGAAATAGTCAAACGCGGCGCGGTGCTGGTCGATAACTCAAGCGCGTTCAGGATGGAGCGTGACGTGCCCCTGGTTATTGCGGGCGTTAACGATGAAGACCTTAAATGGCATAAGGGCATCGTAGCAAACCCCAACTGCTCCACCTCACAGCTAATGCTGCCTTTAAAACCCCTGCATGACTACGCGGGCATTAAAAGGATGGTGGTGAGTACGTACCAGTCAGTCAGCGGGGCGGGCAAAGAAGCTATAGATGACCTGGAACACGGCACAAGGAATAAATTTGTTAAATACCCCATAAATTTTAACCTGATACCGCACATTGACAGCTTCCTCGAGAACGGCTACACAAAAGAAGAAATGAAGGTTGTTAATGAAACGAAAAAAATACTTCACCTCCCGGAAGATGTAAAAATTTCCTGCACCGCGGTGAGGGTACCTGTTTACACCAGCCATTCAGAGGCGGTTAATATAGGGTTTGAACGGCCCGTAACCCCTGAAAAGGCCAGGGAGATACTCTCGTCAGCCTACGGTGTTGAGGTGGTTGACAACCCGGAGAGTTCAGAGTATCCTACACCTGTTGAGGTAGCGGGTAAAGACCCTGTGTATGTCGGCAGGATAAGAAAAGACCCGGCGCTTGAAAACGGGCTGGCTTTATGGGTTGTAGCGGATAACTTAAGAATAGGGGCAGCCCTGAATACAGTGAGGATAGCGGAAAAACTGGTTGAAACGGGGTTAATAAAAAGTTAAGTTGGTTTAGAAATATTAAGAAGTATTTTAAATATAGATAATGTTATATAATTTAGTTTATGTCTGTAATTTGGAACTTAATAAAAGGAATAAAATAAAATGAGCATACCAAAAGTTGCATATTTTTCAATGGAAATGGCCATAGACCAAACCTTAAGCACATACGCCGGGGGGCTCGGCTTCCTGGCGGGAAGCCACATGCAGTCAGCGGGGCACCTGGGCGTGCCAATGGCCGGGGTAACGATTTTCTGGTCATACGGTTATTACGACCAGAGAATAAACAGCGAGGGAACGGTTGAGGTCGCTTATGTCAGGAAACATTACGATTTCCTTACTGATACCGGAATTGTCGTTGACGTTAATATTTTCGGCAGGAATGTCAAGGTAAAGGCGTTCAGGCTTGAACCCGAAATATTCGGTACTTGCCCCGTTTACCTGTTAACAACCGACATCCCCGAAAATTCCCATGAGGACAGGCTTATAACCCATAAATTATATGACAGCAATGAAAGCAACCGCATAGCCCAGGAAGTTGTGCTGGGAATAGGCGGCGTAAGGGTGTTAAGGGCGGCAGGTTTTGATTTTGACCTGATTCATATGAATGAGGGGCATGCCCTTCCCGCTGCGTTTGAGCTGTTAAGGGAATTTAAAGGGAATTTGGGCAAAGTCAGGGAAAAAACCGTTTTCACTACCCATACCCCTGTTTCAGCCGGAAACGAAGTTCACTGGGTTGATACATTGATGCATGGCGGGTTTTTTGCCGGCGCTTCGAGGGAAAAAGCGGTTGAGCTGGGCGGGGAAAATTTCTCTCTCACGGTAGCCGCACTGAAAATGAGCCGCATTGCAAACGCCGTCTCGCAGTTGCACGGCCTTGTCGCCAACAAAATGTGGAAGGACGTGGAGGGTAAGTGCCCGATTATCGCTATAACCAATGCTGTTAACCTTAATTTCTGGCAGGATGAGAGAATCCGCGTTGCTGAATTGTCCCCGAACCATGAAGAACTGATTGCAGTAAAGAGGAAAATGAAGCAGGAGTTGTTTAAGTA
>JANQGS010000161.1 GCA_028277195.1 Candidatus Gastranaerophilales bacterium | reverse complement strand
TTGGATGATATACATTATTCAGCAGCCGACGGCACACCTGATTGTGACCCTGGTGATACAGCAGGAGGTATTTTTGACCCCGGCGGTGGTAATGGCTGCGCGGCGAGGGTTATCAGGGAAGGTGAGATAAATTATTGATTGCTCTCATCCCTTTATTAAGGAAGTGGCTGGAGAGGTTTGATTAAAATCAAGCAACTTTGAGCTTTTTCTTATTGCTGAAAATGCCGTATAGAATACAAATAGTCAAGCATGTTTATTATAAAATTGACATCATGATTAAAATCGCAATTACAGGCCCTATAGCCTCAGGCAAATCCCTTGTGGAAGAAATTTTAAGAAATAAAGGGGCCATAACCCTGGATACCGACAGGGTTGCACACGAAATACTTGAAAATAACACCAGGGTTATGGAAATATTCGGTACAACCGACAGGAAAAAGCTCGGGGAAATAGTTTTTTCCGATAAACAAAAGTTGAAACAACTCGAAAACATCATACACCCCGGGGTTAAAAGGGCTGTTCAGGAATTTTTTGAACATAATCAGGATAAAAAGCTGGTTGCAGTTTCTGTACCCCTTTTATATGAGGCAGGCATGGAAAATATGTTTGACTTTATAATCACAGTAACCGCAAATGAGGACATAAGGCTGCAAAGATTAATAAACACAAGGCATCTGACAAAAGATGAAGCAATAAAGAGGGTAAAAGCAAGGGATTTAAAATTAAAAGGCGATTTTATAATAGAAAACAACTTAAATATTGAAAATTTGCAAAAAAAGGTTCACAATATACTCGGGCAAATAAAGGGAAGCTCCAAATGATTTTAGTAATAGATAATTATGACTCATTTACATACAATCTTGTGCAATACCTGGGTGAGCTCGGGGCAGAATGCTCTGTTTACCGCAATGACCGGGTTTCTCCCGAGCAGGCGGAAAAACTTTGCCCGTCGCATATAATTATTTCTCCCGGCCCTGGATATCCTTATGATGCCGGGATTTCAAAGGATATTATTTCACAATTCGCCGGCAGGGTGCCGATACTCGGGGTATGTCTGGGGCACCAGGCAATAGGTGAGGTTTTTGGCGCAAAAATAACGAGAGCCCCCTATTTAATGCATGGGAAAGTGTCGGAAATAACCTATACACCTGATGAGCCCTTATTTAAGGGCATAGAAAATCCCTTTACCGCCACCAGGTATCATTCCCTGGTAATAGACCCGGATTCGCTAAATGCAACTCCTTTAAAGGCCATTGCAAAAACCTCTGACAATGTGGTCATGGCAGTCAGGCATACTGAATATACCGGCCTGCTGGGCATACAATTCCATCCTGAGTCAATACTTACACCATCGGGAAAGCAGATGTTGTCAAATTTCATAATTTTTAATAGAATAATATAACTTAAAACATTGGGGTGTAGCCAAGCGGTAAGGCAGCGGGTTTTGGTCCCGCCATGCGAGGGTTCGAATCCTTCCGCCCCAGGTTGATTTTACAATTAAGTCCTTCGGCGAATATATCGAAGGGCTTTTTGTACTCATAATGCAGTTTCCCGTCTCTCAATAAAAAGTTCGAACATAACTCATTTAAAATTAAGGCCTTTTTTTGTGGCTTGGCTTGAATGTATATATTATAGGCGTTTTTTGCCAGTTCGAGCAGGTCGTTACCCTTGTTTAGATATACCTTAAAGGCTTGTTGATGATTAATAATAGATTGTTCGGTTTTTAATAATTGAGCCTGGAATTCGTTGTGTTTCTGTAACCAAAATTCCTCGGGGATTTTACCGTCAAGTTTGTCAATATAAAGAATATTAATACGATTTTCAAGTCTTGAAGCCTCTGTGCGAAGCTGAGCAAGCCGCTTCTGTTTATATGCGTCTACGTCGTGAAAACTTTCTTTTAGTGCTTCCATGATATGGTTTTTGTGCATTGGAGTGATGGTTATATTTTTGATGATTTGTAAAAATTGTTCCTCCAGCGCCTCTTCTTTGATGTATTTAGTCTGGTTGCATTTACCCCGCCGGCCCGTGCACTTATAGTATACGTACTTACCTTTTTTAATGTCGGCAGTGATGGCACATCCGCATTCCCCGCATGTAATAAGCCGGGCAAATTTAAACTCATGCCTGTTGCTAACGTTTGGTTTATTGTCCTTTTTAAAAGCCCTTTGGGTAGCTTCGAATATTTCCGGGGAGATTAAAGATTCATGGACTCCCTTATAAATCCGTTTTCTGAAAATAAACTGGCCGCAGTAAAAAGGATTTTTAAGTAAGTGCTCAAGATATGCTCTGGATATTTTTGGCATGCCCGGTTTGTATATTAAGCCCTCGTCTAAAAGTTGACTGATTGTCCGGTCAAGGCTTATATTGCCGGTGCTGTATAACTCAAAGGCCCTTTTAATATAAGGGGTGGTTTCCGGGTCGATTATTATTTCGCGCGAACTGGCCCGGGTGTATCCGTAAGGAGGTTTTGCGGGGAAGTGCCCCTGTTCGGCCTTTTCGTTTAGGCCCTTCTTGACCTCCTCTCCGAGGTTGTCAATAAAATTTTTGGCCATTAACACCTTAATACCATGTATAAATTTATCGTGGCTGCGAGTGTTGTCTGACAGTACAGCCCCCTCTTTAACCAG
>JANQGS010000081.1 GCA_028277195.1 Candidatus Gastranaerophilales bacterium | reverse complement strand
GCAAACGCCACATGTGAACCATGCCCGGCGTTCTGGGCTATAATATGCGCCTTGAATCCCAGCGGATTAGACCCGGTAAGGTACAAATCCCCGATTAAGTCGAGGATTTTATGCTTAACAGGCTCAAAATCTGACCTTAACCCGGTTGTATAATCATTTTCCGTCAGTCCAACAGTATTTTCCCGGGTCACTCCCAGTGCCATGCCTTTTTGTTGGAAGTTTTCAAGGTCTTTTAAATAGCCAAACGTCCTTGCCTCAATTATTTCTGTTTTATCAAGGCTTAAATCATAGGATAACCAGCGATTCTTTAAGTCAGGGTGGTCAAAATCCACACAATAGGTGACTTTAAATTCGTCAGCCGGAACTAAAATTATATCATTGGTGTAAACAGGCTCTTCAAAAGAAATTTCCTTTATATTGCGGTTTTTATCAAGGATTTTATACCATTCAAGCGCACTGCCGTCCAGTATAGGCAATTCATATGAGCTTAAACACACCTCCAGGCTGTCAATGCCGGCAAACGCACAGGCTGCCATAAAATGCTCGACCAGTGCAACCCTTAAGCCCTCGCTATTGCCCAGCACCACGCAGTTATCAGTGGAAACAACATTTTCACGGGAGGGAATGACAGGAGTTTTGCTCTGTGGCAGGTAGAACCTTATGCCCTTTTCTTCCGAGGGAAAGAGGGTTACGCTGCATTCCCGCCCGCTCATAAGGCTATTGCCGTGAACAGTTTTTTCCTTAGAGATTGTTTGCGTCATAATAATTTGATAGTTCCTCTTTATGGGCTTCCCGGTAAAATTTAACTATTTTTTCAACAATAACGCCCTGGTTTACTTCATTTCTGGCTGCTTCCAGCTCAATAAAAGTTTTTATTCCAATTGGAACATTATAAGTTAATTTTGCATTTAATTTTTTTGGCCTGCCTCCCTTGTTTTTTATTAACCTATCCGCTTTTTTGTCCTTTAAATAGTCCTCCAACAATTCATAATAAGTTTTAACCGCTTCCTCCCCGGATTCACCAATACCAATAACGTCCGGACTTTCAATTCCTTTGCATATAAAGCAGTTATCTTCATTACTCCAAAATAGATTATATTCTTTAACATTATTTAATTTTTTGGCCGGCATTGCTATTTTTATACCTCTGTTTCTTGTTTCTTTAGCTTTCTTAATATGAAATAAATATTTACCCTTGTTTAAGCTCTCCTATCTCTTTTTTAAGGCTTTTAATCTCCTCGGCCAGCCTTCCGGCATCCTTTAACCCTTTTAACTGCCTTACGAACTCTTTCCTGTGCACTGCGGGCTGGCCTATTATTATGCTGCGTTCGGGAAAGCTCTTGCTTACGCCTGCCTTTGCCATGACAATTGAGTCAGCCCCGATTGAAACATGGTCGGCTATCCCTACCTGTCCGGCCAGTACAACCCTGTCCCCGATTGTCACGCTTCCTGATATGCCAACCTGGGATACAATCAGGCAGTTTTCCCCGATTTTACAGTTATGGCCTATCATTACAAGGTCATCTATTTTTGTTCCCCTTCCAATACTGGTATTTTCAACTGTTCCGCTGTCAATACAGGCGTTTGCCCCTATTTCCACATCATCGCCAATCGTAACTGAACCAAGGGAAGGTATTTTATAAATTTTTTGCGCTGTAAAGTCTCCTTCTACCTTGCCCTGCTGTTTTGCCGTTTCTATAGTACCCGCGCTTTCCGTGACAAAGCTGAACCCATCCGCCGCAATACTTGCCCCATGGTTAATTACCACATTATTGCCAAGTTTTGCAAAGTCCCCAATGTTTACTCCGGGGTTAAAAAAGCAATTTTTACCGACTTCAACAAACTTTCCGATATATGTATTAGGCAAAATCTTGGAGTTATCACCTATAACACTTCCCCTGCCGATAAAGGCATTTGCCCCGACGGACACATTCTCGCCGATTTGGGCAGTCGGGTCTATTATGGCTGTCGGGTGCACGCCGGCCGGTGCGTCCACGGGTACGTAAAACAGGTGGATAAGTTTCATCATTGCCAGCTTTGGCCTTTCAACCTCAATAGTAGAGAGGGATTCAATTGATACCCCGAGAGGAACAAGCGCGGCCCCGGCATTAGATTCGGACAATTTTGCAATCTCTTCCTCTGAAAACGCAAGTGCCAGTGTCTTCTCATCAGCAAGTCCGGGCGGGGCTATTTTTGCTACGGATATATCATCGCCGGCTAAATTGAGCATTCCGCCTATAATATGGTTTATTTCAGAGAGTTTATAGGTTTTGGTTTCGTGCAGAAGTGTGTTAGTCATATATTACCCCCGTTTATAGTACTTTATTGTTTAATTTTATTATAAAAAATTGAAATATAAAACGTATTTAAGTTTATGCCGGGAAAATGGTGTAGTTCTTTTAACCATTCTATATAGATTTTAAAGAATTTATTTAAAAAAAATTTTACAAAACTTAATAATACTTTTAAAATTGTTTTTTGATGTTAACATATTATTAATTATCATATATGTAATGGCTAAGAGGTTTAGGATATAGTGACTGAGAGATTTAATTCAACAAGACTGGACGAAAGCCTTAATCTTTCCCGGGCAGACACAGTGAGCCAGGCAAATATCAAGGTAGTCGGGGTAGGCGGCGGCGGCGGAAACGCTGTAAACAGGATGATAGCCGCGGGATTAAACGGGGTTGACTTCTGGGCGGTGAATACTGATAACCAGGTACTCCATATGTCCAGCGCAAATAACAGGATTCAAATAGGGGAAAAACTTACTAATGGCCTGGGAGCAGGCGGAGACCCGACAAAAGGTGAAAAGGCCGCTGAAGAAACTCGTGACGAGATAATGATGGCTCTTGACGGGGCTGATATGGTATTCATCACCGCCGGCATGGGCGGCGGTACAGGCACAGGGGCAGCTCCTGTGGTTGCGAGTATCGCAAAGGAACTCGGTGCTCTTACGGTTGGTGTTGTTACAAAACCTTTCAGCTTTGAGGGCCGCCGCAGGATGAACCAGGCAAACCAGGGCCTTGAACAGCTTAAGGAAAACGTGGACAGCTTAATCGTTATCCCCAACGACAAGTTAATAGAAGTGGTAGAGCGAAGAACCACAATAAAAGAGGCTTTTTATGTGGTTGACGAGATACTTCTCAGGGGCGTACAGGGAATATGCGACATAATTACCGTCCCGGGACTTATTAACGTTGACTTTGCCGATGTAAAATCAGTAATGCAAATGTCAGGCTCGGCCCTTATGGGCATTGGCCGGGGCAGCGGTGAGGGAAGAGCGCTTGAAGCAGCCAGGATTGCCATTAACTCTCCCTTACTCGAAACCACGATTAAAGGCGCGAGCGGCGTAATATTTAACATTACAGGCGGTTCGGATATGACCATTCACGAGGTTTATGAGGCTGCCGAGGTAATTCATGAATCCGTGCTTGATGATGCTATTGTAATTTTCGGCGCGGTTGTTGATGACAGGATACAGGGCGAGGTACAGATTACTGTTATTGCAACAGGCTTTGACCTCCAGCCGCAAAATGGGAAGAAAAAAGCGGAAGACCCTTTCTCAATGTTCCAGTCACCGGAATCACCATCATATAACTCACCCTTAAAAAAGAAAAACACACAGGAAGCTGCAAGTTCGATACTTGATATACCTGACTTTTTAAGAAAGTCATAAACTGAGTTATTTGCACTTTTCCAGGTAATTATTGAGCTCTGTGACCTCTTTTGGGCTTAAGTGCCTGAATTGGCCTTTTTTTAGGCCCGATACCCGGATGCTCGCATGAGCAATCCTTTTCAGCGCAGTTACAGGATGGCCTAAAGCCTCCAGCATCCTGCGTATTTGCCTGTTATAACCCTGGTATAGCGTGATTTGGAGGGAGGTCCGATTGTTTGGGTAATCAGTTATAACGGCTTCCGCGTAAGCGATTTTGCCTTTTTCTATTTCAATTCCCTTGCTTAATCGCAGTAAATCCTGCCCTGTTAAGCGGCCTTCGGCTATTACTGAATATATTTTGGGCACCCGTTTTTTAGGATGGGTAAGTTTATAGATTAGCTCGCCGTCATTTGTCAGGATTAACAGGCCGGATGAGTCCTTATCCAGCCTTCCCGCGGGCTTTAAGCCCTTTAATCTTTCCGGCAGTATGTTAAAAATGGTTTTTCGTCCTTTTTCGTCACTCACACTGGTTATATAGCCCGGCGGCTTGTAAAAAATAACGTATTCTTTTTTTTCAGGCGTTATAACCCTGCCTTTTAGCTTTATAGTGTCCTTTGCAGTGACAGATGCCCCCGGGGTGCCGACTATTTTGCCGTTTACTTCAACAACGCCGGACTTGATAATCTCGTCAGCTTGCCGCCTTGAGCCAATGCCGCAGGAGGCGAGATATTTGTTAAGCCTGGTTTTATCCTTCATATTTCGATTGCTCTTTTTAAAACCAATTGATATAATTATTAGAATAATATTAAGAGTTGAATAATGCCAATAAAAAACATAACAAAATTATTATTCGCATTGATTGTTCTGGGTGGTTTGGGAAGCGCGAGAGCAGCGGACGTGACCAGCGAGGCGGAGTTGAATGCCGCACTGGGTAATGTCGGGGTTGACCCGACGATTAACGTGCTCAATGACATAACCCTCACCGCACCCGTTGTACTGCCTGACGATACCTATACCATAAACGGGGCGGGATTTACCATTACTACCCATGACAGCAACGGGTTTACCATTCCGGATGATGTAACAGTCGATAACCTGGTTATCGACACTACTACTACTTATATCAGGAATACATCCGGAGGTAACGGCGGAGCAATTAATAATGTAACCGGCAATTTAACAATCGGCAATAATGCTGAATTTAAAAATAACACTGCTGTAAGCTACGGCGGGGCGATTGCTAACTGGAGCAATTCTGAGTTTACAATAACAGACGGCGTCACCTTCTCCGGCAACACTGCAGGAAATGACGGCGGG
>JANQGS010000032.1 GCA_028277195.1 Candidatus Gastranaerophilales bacterium | reverse complement strand
AGCTACAGGTGCAGTGCTTTAAATTTTTCTGTTTCTTGCATTCCATGACAGTTTTCTCCTTTATCAATTATTATATACCGGAAAGTTCTGTTAAGATTCTGTCAAATTTTTGCTATGCCATAAAATAAAATATAAAATAAAAAATTATGTTGTATAAATTATCTAAAATATTTCTTTTCAGTATCTCTACACTGCTCATAAGTGCACTGGCCGCTAAAGCAGAGGTTATGCTGCCTAATGTGAATATTTCCGTAGGAAACACGGACAGCCCCCAGGCCTTTAGCAAAGGACTGCAGATTTTAATCTGGTTAACGGTTTTAACCCTGGCTCCCAGTATTTTTATCCTTACAACATCATTTACCAGGATTGTTATTGTGCTGTCGCTTGCCCGGCAGGCAATGGGAACAGCGCAGCTTCCCCCGAGCCAGGTAATTGTCGGGCTGGCCCTTTTGCTTACTTTCTTTGTAATGGCGCCTACCGTAAATAAAATAAACGAGGAGGCTTTCCAGCCATATATGAAAAGTGAAATCTCACAGCAAGCAGCGCTTAAAAAGGGCATTGAGCCGCTGAGGGATTTTATGTTCAGGCAGACAGACGAGGTGGACCTTGCGTTGTTCGTTAAAATGGCTAAACTTGACAAGCCCTCTTCCACGGATGATATACCGACTTATGTATTAATGCCGGCGTTTGTTATAAGCGAGTTAAAAACAGCGTTTAAGATAGGTTTTATGATATTTATACCGTTTCTGGTTATAGATATAGTGATATCGAGCATTCTCGTTTCTATGGGTATGTTATTCTTACCCCCTGTTATGATATCATTGCCCTTTAAAATAGTGCTTTTTGTACTGGTGGACGGGTGGCACCTTATAGCTGAATCGTTAATTATGGGGTTCTCATGACGCAAATAGAGTTTTTAACAATATTACAAACCGCATTAAGCCTTATATTAAAGCTGGCCGGGCCTGTACTGTTCGTGAGCATGGCTGTTGGGCTTATGATTAGTATATTCCAGTCAGTTACGCAAATCCAGGAGGCAACCCTCACCTTTGTGCCCAAGATACTCGCAGGCATAATTACGATAATGTTTATGGCTCCATGGATGGTTGATATGTACATATCAGCGGTTAATGAGCTTTTCGCCAATTTAGTAATAATTTCGCGGTAAAATTATACCAGAATGTGCTTATAATTTCGAAAGCTCATCGCTTCCGAAATTAACGCACCCGCTTCGCAATACTGCTATGCAGTATATTAAAAATCTACACAGCAATAAAGAGCTTTTTTCCTACAATGTTTTTTTCATTATTGTAATATCCCGCAAAATACCCTCCGGGTACAGGCTGGTTTTTGCCGCTGAATGCGATATTTCTGGCGTTTGCCGTAATAAACGGCGAAGCAAAAGGATTTTCTATTATACTTTTACTTGGATTTTGCGGCGCAATGACCTGTTGGGACTGAAATATAATAGTATTCAGGGCGTTTAGTATTGGCGTAAACATATTCTCCTGTCCTATCTCTGTGGTTTTTTAGTAATTCTAATAATCTCAGCATAAAAGTCAACCTTCTTCTCTAGTGTTCTGTTAAGTTAATTTTGTCCGGTGTCACCCCGGGCTTGACCCGGGGTCTCATGAATGAGTGCGACCGAGTCTTACTCCCGCTTCGCCTGAGA
>JANQGS010000017.1 GCA_028277195.1 Candidatus Gastranaerophilales bacterium | reverse complement strand
TTTTCATGGTGCGGGAAAATAAGGTCATATTCCCCTGCGTGAATGTCGATTGTTTCCCCGAGGTATTTTTTAACCATTGCCGAGCACTCAGTATGCCATCCGGGCCGTCCCCTTCCCCAGGGGCTTTCCCAGCTCAGCTCATCTTCGTCCTTTACCCCTTTCCACAGCGCAAAATCAAAGGGGTTTTTCTTTATATCGGATTTTTCAACCCTTGCCCCGGCCTTTAGCTCCTCCACGTTTTGCCTGGAGAGCCTGCCATACTTACTAAAGCCCGCAACGTTAAAATACACGTCACCGTTTGCAACATATGCAAAACCCTTGTCAACCAGAAGCCGGATTATCTCTATCATTTCATTAATATTTTCAGTTGCTTTCGGCTCAATATCAGGCTTTGCTACGTTTAATGCCTCCATAGCCCTCTCAAACTCGGCATAGTATTTATTAGCTATCTCTTCTGCCGGGGTACCGGTTTCCCTGGCTTTGTTTATTATTTTGTCGTCCACGTCAGTTATGTTCCTGACGTAAGTGACATCATAGCCCCGGAATTTAAGGTATTTATACACCATATCCCAGGTAATATAGCATCTTGCATGGCCAAGGTGTGGGGAGTCATACACTGTTGGCCCGCAAACATACATTTTAACCTTATCATCCTCAATGGGAGCAAACTCTTTTAACTTTTGCGACTGGGTGTCAAATATTTTCATTATTTATTTCTCATCCTGTCCTGAAAATGTTCTTAGTGCTTTTGTGATAAATATTTTTTCGAGTTTTCTCAGATACTTTATTATCCATATTTCCTTATGTTTTAACAATGGGTCAACCAGGATAGTAGTCATTCCTAATCTTTGTCCCACCCATATGTCGGTAAGCGGCCTGTCCCCGATAATTGCCACCTGGTTCGGCAATAAATCAAGGTCTTTCAGGGCTTTGAGCGCGGCTTTTCGTCTCGGCTTGCCCGCTTTTTCGTATGCAACGCAGCCAACCCGCTTGCCGGCGGCTTTTACGTAATGGGTATAGGGGTTATTGCTCAATATGGTTATTTTAAAATCGTTTTTTACCGTATCAAGCCATTGCTCTATATCATCGGGCAAGTAGCTTGTTTGCGGGTGCATGAGCGTATTATCAAGGTCAAATATCAAGCCCTTTATGTTCTCAGCCTTTAGGTCCTCAAGATTAATATCAGTTACACGCTCCACCGCATAAGTGGGTCTCAGTCTTAGCATCAGTATTTTCCTTACACCTGATTATTCCCCATTGCCAGTTTTCCGGCTCATTGTCAAATTTTACCAGAACTTCGTCATTTGTGTTGGCTACTTCAATCTTCTCCCCGTTTAAATCAAATATTTCGGTTATTTTGGCATGCACGCATTGTTGCGGGGTGATAAAATCCGTATTTTCCCCGGGTTTAAACCTGTTTTTTACGAGTATTTTATACTTATTGCCCGGAATTTTGTCCTGAACCAGGCCTTGAAAAATTGATTTTGACTCATTTTTCCCGGAAAAATAGTTATAATGGCTACTATCGGGCTTATCAGAGATAAAACCCGTTGAAAAACCCCTGTTACCTGCGTTTAACAGTTCTTCAAAATCGGGAGAGCCTCCCATTATGGCGGTTTTATATGTTTTAGCCACCAGTGAGGCGTAATACACGCTTTTTGTGCGGCCTTCCACCTTAAAGGAATGCACGCCCGCATTGATTAAACCGGGTATATACTCAATCAGGGCAAGGTCTTTGGGGTTTAGAATATAAGTGCCATGCTCATCTTCGGTTATTTCGAATTCCCGGTCTTTTCGCGTCTCCGTGAGCTTATACTGCCATCTGCAAGGCTGGTAACAGTTGCCCTGGTTGGCTTTGCGTTCATTATTCGTTAAATAGTCGCTCAACAGGCATCTTCCGGAGTATGCAACGCACATAGAGCCATGCACAAGCACTTCCAGCTCAATATCCGGCACTTTAACCGCTATTTGCTCAATTTCCCTCAAGGACAGCTCTCTTGCCAGTATTACCCTGGAGATACCCTTATCCCGCCAGAACTTTACGGATTCATAATTCAGCACATTAGCCTGGGTACTTATATGTAGCTGAGTACCGGGCATTTTTTGCCTTAAAATATGATAAAAGCCCGGGTCCGCAAAAATAATCGCATCAGGCTTTGCTTCCTGTAGCAGTTCTATTTGTGCGGGAATTTTTTCCATTATTTCGTTATTGGCGAACACGTTCAGGGTTACGTATGCTTTTGCGCCTGCATTGCGGGCGGTTTGCACGGCGTGTTTAAGGTTATCATCGGTTATTGTATTGCCGGATTTCGGGCTTCTGAGGCTGAAATCCGTTGTGCCCAGGTAAACGGCATCTGCCCCGTAAGCTATTGCGTACCGGAGTTTTTCAATATTTCCTGCTGGCATTAAGAGTTCTGGTTTTTTCATACCAGCACTAAAATAACACAAATAAGTCATCTTTTTTAGAATATATAGTTAAAATCGTGAGTTTATTGTAAAATTTTTTAATAAAATATGGTTATTATTAATGAAAGAGAAAAACGGTGATGCTGGAAATTATGCAGGATAGAACTGAATCAAAATATAAAACCCGCTGGTGCGCAAAAATAACAGAAGAAGATATAGGCAAGAAAGTTAATATCGCGGGCTGGGTCGCTACGGTCAGGGACCTCGGCGGCATTATTTTCGCCGAAGTCAGGGATAGGACCGGGGTTATCCAGATAGTGGCCGACCCTGAGAAAAACCCGGAAGTCCACAAAATACTTGAACAAATCCGTGATGAGTACGTAATAACAGCCTCAGGCACCGTTACCAGTCGCCCGGGGGATACTTTTAACCCCGGCCTGAAAACAGGCAATATAGAAATCTACCCTGATGCGGTGGAAATCCTTAACAGGGCTGAAACTCCTCCGTTTATAATTGATGCTGAACAGGAAATCAGCGAGGATTTGCGCTTAAAATACCGCTATCTTGATATAAGAAGGCCAAAAATGATGAATAACCTGGTCTTAAGGCATAATATAGTTACTGCTGTAAGGAATTACCTTAACTCCCGAGAGTTTATCGAGGTAGAAACCCCGGAATTAATAAGGACCACCCCTGAAGGAGCAAGGGATTACCTTGTTCCCAGCAGGATTTACCCGGGGAAATTTTTTGCCCTGCCGCAGTCCCCGCAAATTTTTAAGCAGCTTTTAATGGTTGCGGGGGTAGAGAGGTACTACCAGATAGCGAAATGCTTCAGGGATGAAGCCCAGCGAGCTGACAGGCAGCCGGAATTCAGCCAGGTAGACCTGGAAATGTCTTTTGTTGACAGCGAAGACGTGATAGCAATAACTGAAGGCATTATTTTAGAGGCTTTTAAATGCGCAAACATAGAGCTCACCCCCCCGTTCGCAAGGCTAACCTATAAAGAAGCAATGGAAACGTACGGCTCTGACAGGCCGGATACGAGATTTAGCCTTAAACTGCTTGATGTGAGCGATATAATGGAAAACAGCTCATTTACCGCATTTGCTGACCGGGTTAAACAGGGCGGCTCGGTAAGAGCATTGTGTGTGCCGGGGATTGCGGGATACAGCAGGAAGGAAATGGACGATATAAGGGACCTTGCTGTTTCATTTGGCGCAAAAGGCCTGGCATGGATAACGTACGGGCTTGACGGCTCGGTAAAATCACCGGTTCTGAAATTTCTTACCGAGCGGGAAATAGGCCAAATCCGGCAAAGGGCGAATGCAAACCCGGGTGATGTGGTATTTTTTGTTGCAGATAAAAATTCAGTTGTGTTTGATGTTCTTGGCAGGCTGAGACTGCATTTTGGCGAAAAATTGGGGCTGATAGATAACTCAAAGCACCATCTTTTATGGGTTGTGGACTTCCCGATGTTTGAACCGGAAGAGGAAGAAAACCGCCTGGCGGCTGTTCACCATCCATTTACCTCCCCAAACCCTGAAGATGCGGGCTTATTAGAGACTGACCCGCTTAAATGCAGGGCATTAGCCTATGATATTGTTTATAACGGCAGTGAAATAGGCGGCGGAAGTATAAGGATACACAGCCCTGAGCTTCAAAAAAAGGTATTTAACCTGCTCGGCCTTGGTGAAGAGGAAATCCGGGAAAAATTCGGGTTTATGGTCAATGCTTTTAAGTATGGAGCGCCTCCGCATGGGGGGCTGGCGTTGGGACTCGACAGACTGGTTGCTTTAATTGCCGGAGCCGGCTCTATAAGGGAGGTCATGGCTTTCCCAAAAAGCAGCCAGGCCAGGTGCTTAATGACCGAAGCGCCTGCTGAGGCCTCTGGTGAGCAGCTTGAGGAATTGCACTTAAGGATTATTGCGCCAAAGAAAAAATAATTACCTATGAAACCAGCTTTAACCTGGCTCGTCCCGGTGAAACAGGCCTTGCTTTTTGTAATTCCCCTACGCGCTCGATAATATAGGGAACATTATCGGAGTTGGGCCTTTGTTTCAGGTATTTTTTATAATACCTCATTGCTTTTGCCTTGTCGCCGAGTTTATCGAAAGATATTGCCATGCCAAGGTAAGCCCTTACAAATTCAGGGTTTAGCTTTAACAGTGACCTGAATACCCTTATTGCCTCAGCGTAATCGTTAATTTTCATATATAAACTGCCGAGGTTATTATATGCCCTGATGAATTCGGGGCTATTCGCCAGTATTCTGTTATATTCATTAATTGCCGGGCCATACTGATGGTTCATTTCATAGGAAAGGGCAAGGTTATAGATTGCTTCAGGGTAATCAGGGCATATTTTCAGCGCTTTTTTAAATTCAATTGCGGCTTTTGAAAAATTTTGCTCCATGCAATAACAGCACCCTGCCTCAAAATAAAGGTATTTATCAAAGGGGTTTAATTTTTTCCCGCTGTTAAAGGCATTAACGGCACTTTTTGCGAGACCTACCTGCTTATAGGCAATACCCAGCCCTTTAAACGCTTCCAAATTTGAGCTGTCCAGCTCTATAGCCGTTAAATACTCCTCTATGGAGTCCCAAAAATAATTCCTTATTCTCAAAGCATCCGCCTTAACAAGATGATAATATGACGGCTCTTTATCTACAGTTGTTTCCACTTTATTTACCAATCCTTCCAGTCCTTCAACGGCACAGCTGTTAAAAACAATTGACATAAAATCCCCCGAATCTGTTTATTTATATTTTAAGGATTTTTTAAAATAAAAAAATCGGCTATGGGGTTTAGTTTTTTGTGATATAATTACTGCAAAGGTTGGATATATCAGGAGAAGGGAATTTTGTCCAGAAAGTGGGATTTAATAGTAGCAGGCGGAGGGCTGGCCGGTGTTTCAGCAGGAATAGCAGCGGCAAGAAAGGGGCTTAAAGTTCTCATTATCGAAAGATACGGCTTTCTTGGCGGGTGCGCTACCGCATCGCTGGTAACCCCCATGATGAAGAATAACGACGTAGCGGGAGAGCCCCTTAATGCGGGCCTATACACCGAAATACTGGACAGACTGGGACGGACAAAAAATTCAGCATCCCACCCCGACGGGAATCCCGGCTGGTTTAACCCCGAGGAAATGAAATTCCTCCTGGATGACCTGTGCATAGAAGCCGGGATAGAGGTATTGTTCGATACATATATCGTAGGGGCTGAAAGGGAAGGGGATAAAATTATTTCCGTAAACTGTGTCAACAAGGCAGGTTTTGAAAAATACCAGGCCGATTTCTTTATAGATGCCACAGGAGACGCCGATTTGGCCGCATTTTCAGGAGTGAAGCACGAAACAGGGGAACACCAGGCTTTCTCTCTCAGGTTTACAATGGAAAACATTAACATATACCAGTTTAGCCAGTGGATAACTGATATTGAACCGGAAATGACCCTGTCTTCCGTTGAATACATTGATTTTGAAACTGTTTTAATTACTACTGCCCATACAAAAGAGAATATTGGCTGGAAATTAAGGCCTTATATGTCCCTGGCAGTAAGAGACGGGGTTTTAAAGCCAGAAGACACTGAATATTTCCAGGTTTATACCGTACCGGGCCAGAAAAACGCTATTGCGTTCAACTGCCCGAGGATTTATTCCTCCAGGCCACTTGACCCGTTGAACCCTTGGGATATTTCCTATGCCTACAGGCAGGGCAGGCAGCAAATAAAAAGACTTGCGGAATTCTGCAAAAGATACCTCTCGGGTTTTGAGGAAGCATATATCTCACAGGTCGCACCCAACCTCGGCATAAGGGAGTCCCGCAGGATACAGGGTAAGTATATGCTTACCGAGCTGGATATACTGGAGAGGAAAAAGTTCGCAAACAGCGCTGCAAGGTCAAACTACCCCTTTGACATACACAGCAGTGAAAAAGACGAAAATGAGCAGTTTAAGTTAAACGAAAAAGATTATTATGATATACCGATGGAATGCCTGATTCCGCGGGAGATTTCCAACCTCCTGGTAGCGGGCAAGTGTCTTTCAGCCTCATTTAAAGCCCAATCATCCGCCAGGATAATGCCCAATTGTATTGCCATGGGCGAATCAGCCGGTAAATACTGCGCTTCCCTGATTAAACCAGGGTATCCCGTATGACTGATAACCTCTTAATCACGGCAATAGTCCCCCATCCCCCAATAATAATCCCTGAGGTGGGGGGAAACGAGCTAAAAAAAGTTGAAAAAACTATTAACGCACTGGAAATCCTTTCTAAAAAAATAGCGGGCCTAAACCCTGACACAGTAGTTGTTATAACTCCCCATTCCGTTTTTAACCCTTACTATTTCAGTGTTTATTCAGAAAAAAAACTCCGGGGGAACTTTGCAAGGTTCAGGACTCCGCAGGTATCACTTGAATTTGATAACGATATCGGGTTTATTGAGAACTTAAAAGGGATAAAGCCCGCCCCCCCGGGCACATCACTTGACCATGGCTCGCTTGTCCCTCTGTATTACCTTGATTGGGCAGGGTATAAGAACAAGGTTGCGGTAATAAACTACACAGCGCTCGGCAGGGAAGAGCATAAAATTTTCGGGGAAAAAATAGTTGAAACCGCCGAGAAAACAGGCAGGAAAATCGCTCTTGTCGCAAGCGGGGATTTAAGTCATAAAAATGACTTGCAATTTGATGATTTAATAGTAAAAAGCATAATCCAGGGCGATTATAAGCAAATTGAGGCCATAACCCCGGGGATGAGGGATACTGCCGCTGAATGCGGTTATAATTCCCTTATGGTTGCACTGGGTGCTATAGGAAGCAAGCCCCGGGAAAATGAGGTTTTGTCATATGAAGCGCCTTTCGGAGTCGGGTATGTTGTGGGCGTGCTGTAGGTATAGAGCCCTATACCTTCCCCAGTACCTCTATTTCAACCCTGGAAATGCCTGAGCCGAGCATTCCTATTTCCTCGGCGGCAATTTTTGACAGGTCAATGATTCTTCCTTCAATAAAAGGCCCCCTGTCTGTAATTTTCACTATGCAGGAATTATTGTTCCTTAAATTCGTTACCTTAACCACAGACCCGAAAGGAAGGGACTTGTGAGCAGCGGTAAATTTATACATATTGTAAATACTGCCGTCAGCAGCGGTCCTGCCGTGAAAATATCCGCCATACCAGGAAGCAATCCCGGTTTCCCTGTATTCAGGGTTGTTCTCAAGATTGTCCGCAATAATTTTCATTAATTCATAGTCATTTAAGAGTTCCAGAGAGCCAAAAGCCTTTCTTGTCCTGTTAGCCCAGCTAAGGGCAAGTTCAGAAACGCTCATATCAAGAGCCTCTGCGCTTTTAACATCTGCTGTAAAAAGCACCTGTTCATCATAGGTTATTACTGCAATGCCGTTTTTAAACCCCGGGAATATTTTATCAGGGTTCTCATTGTTCGCTATAAATGTCTTTAGCTTCCCCACAAGGACTTCAGCCCTTTCCCGCGGGGTCAGGCCCCCGGCTTTGCGGGTAAATGTCAATAGTTTTTCATTGTTTAAATATACAGAAACCGGAATTAAAGCCTCTTCCCCGGCTTTGTGAAGTTTATAGTAAACAGGGCTTTGCTCTTCCGGCTGTGTTTCAGTGATTTCTTCCCCGGGAGACCAGAAACTATAGCCATACCAGAACATACAGGAAAAAAGCGTAATAAGTGCAATGCCCGCGGTTTTTTTCAGGTTCATTTTTATCAGTCCTCACTATGTGCCTCAATTTTAATTAAATCCACTGATAAAAACCTGTCAAGGTCAAAACCTAAACATTACCCTCCCGGCTTACGCTTCCTGAGAGGCTGTTCTTAACTACAGCATAAAGATTAGGGTCTTTTATCCTGGATAACAGCAAATCCCTGTCAATTTCCGCTGTATGGCCCATCCTGGCAAGGGTTAGAATAGCTTCTGAAATAACGGCCTCGTCCTCGTTCTGTTTGAGCACTAATTTAATAAGGTGGGGCAGGCTTTCCTGTGATTCCATTTCATTAAAAACCGAAATAGCTGCGAGTTTTCGTTTTTTATCCCCGGCCTCAAGCTCCTTTATCAGTCTCTGGTGCTGAATATTCCAAAATTTTTCATCCTCATACATTAAAAGATGGTATATTTCATCAAGTTCAGCGAGGATGTCCCTTTCCTCATCGTATGTGTACTGGGAATTCCCAACAAACATGCCGAATTTTTGCCTTGCCTTAAGCAGTATCTGGGCAGACCTGCCCGCAAGGTCGCCGCGCCTGACTTCTTTCGATATATTTATAAGTTTATCCAGGCATTCATATATTTTAAAATCAAGTATAACCCTTAAAGGCCAGACTTCCGGGATGCCGGAGAGTATATTGTCAAGGGCTTCCAGGGCAAGTGCCCGGGTTTTTTCATCATTTTCCTCAAATAATTCATATATATCAATCAATGTTGCGATTTCACCCGCTAAAATTTCCGCCATACCCGAGTTTTCCATTGCTTCCAGTATGGGAATAGCCGCGTCCTTATTACCATAATTGGCAAGGAATTGTGCGGCTTCTATTTTATCCCATTCATCGCCGGATTTTAACTGTTCCATGTAATGATTATAGGAGTCCCGGTGTTTTAATCCCCCCAGGGCTTCGGCAGCATTGTTTTTAAGCTGCTGGCAATAGCTCTTTGATACCTCAAACAACCCTTCTGAAGCAGGAGGGTATTGAACGAGGCAAAAATACCTTGTCGCGTATATTTTTTCCTCAAGAGAGCCATCAGTAAGCAGTGAGAGCATCTTACCGGTAATATCCCGGCTGTTTATCCTGGCAAGACCTTCAGCTATGTACTCATCCCAGTCAGCGGCATGGTATTTAACCAGTTCAAAAATTTTATCTGTATTCCGGCTGTTTATCTCATTTGCGAGGGCTCTTCCCGCTTTTTCCTTTATATAGCTGAATATATAGTCTGAATTCTCAAGCAGGCATTGCCAGGCTTCTATATCAGGGGTATTTATTATGGTTTTTGCGGCGGCTTTTGATTTTTCCCTGTTTTTTCCCAGCAAATCCGAAGCGGTTTTATTTTCCAGTCTCATTTAGGCTCTCCGTAAAACTCTTTTAACATTAATTTTATTATACTTAAAAATTTTTTTATCCAAATCAATCTTAATAAACACAAATACCCTGTTGATTAAGTTCAATTATGCATATGTCTGCTAAAGTTGCGGAAATGAAAATTTTATTTATTAATAATTTTTTTGCTGCTTATGGGGGCGCTGAAAAGTTAATGCTTAACCAGGCGTGCCTTTTGAGCGAGAAAGGCCACCAGGTTGTATTTTTTGCGACTGATAAACAGCCCTTTGCCCGGGAAGATTATGAATACGCGGAATTTTTCCCTAAATTTACCGACTACAAAGCCTTAACCGGGGTGGAGGCCATAAAGAACTTGCCCGGGAGCTTTTATAACAGTGAATCCGAGGCCAAGCTCCTCAGGCTGCTGAACCTTGTTGAGCCTGATATTGTGCATTGCCATAATATCTGCTATCATCTGACCCCTTCTGTATTATCAGCCTGCAGAAAATTCAATGTCCCGGTTGTTATGACCCTGCATGACCCCCGGCTTGTATGTCCCGGGGGTACAATGATGTATAAGTCCCGCTCTTATTGCAGCAAAGAGCATTGTGTGCGGGGAAATCCCTTTTACGGGCTGATTTGCAAATGCAGGAACTCCAGCCTGAAACAAAGCCTGGTGTCCACGTTTGAGTACTTATTCAGCAGGGCAAATGGCTTTTATGATTATGTATCATTGTTCATCTGCCCGAGCAGGGCGGTTTATAACCTTGCCGAAAAATCGGGCATAAACCCCGGTCGTCTTGTGGTGTTAAATAATTTCATTGACGAGGGGTTATTTGAAGTCCCCCCTGTTTTTTCAAATTCCGGGTATTTCCTGTATATCGGAAGGCTGGCAAGGGAAAAGGGAGTACATTACCTTATAGAGGCCGCAAAGTTCCTGCCTAAAAATATTGAATTCCATATTGCGGGTGACGGGCCGGAAAAACAAAACCTTGAGAGGCAGACTGAATCCCTGGCCCTTCCGAATATTAAGTTCAGGGGTTATCTTGAGGGAGACAGGCTAAAAAAGGAATTTTCCGGGTGTATAGCTACGATATTGCCCTGCAACTGGTTTGAGACTTTCGGGCTCACCATAGCCGAGTCCTTTGCTTATGGAAAGCCTGTTATAGCAAGCAGGATAGGCGCTATACCCGAGCTGGTAAGCGAAAATACTGACGGATTGCTGTTTGAGCCAGGGAATGAGGAGCAGCTCTCACAGGCTGTTTACAGGCTTTACAGGGAAAGGGAGTTGGTTGCTGAAATGGGGAAAAACGCCAGGCATAAGGCAAAAAAGTTATTTAACCGGGAATTGCATTATAAAAATTTGATTAAGGTTTACAATTTTGCAAAATCCGGTTTAAATTAATCAAAAAATTCGCTATACTGGTATAATAAATTTTTTTGAAATTACTATCCCTTTTCAGGAGGAAATCTATGAACCTTACTATCAACGGAAAAAACATTGACATTACAGAGGCGATTAAAGATTATGTAAATGAGAAGATAGGCAGGATTGTTAAACACAACGGCCAGATAATGAATATAAAGATTACACTGAGCGTAAATAAAAATCCCAGTGTAAAGAAAAATAACACAGCTGAGGTTGTATGTTTCCTTAACGGCTCGGTAGTAAAAATAAAAGAAGACGCAGAATCTATGTATGCGGCAATTGACCTTCTGGCTGACCGGCTGGACAGGCAGGTGCGGGAATTAAAGGAAAAGCTGATTAAAAGCAAGTCCGGTAAGTCCATAAGGACAAATTCAGAGGAACTTATGGAGGAAATCCCGGAAGAAGCTGAAGAAACAGAGGAGGTCACAGCAGGGCTTGAGCCCGGCACGGAATAGTATTTATACAACCTGTGAGTAGCCCTTCATTCCTGAGAGTAGAGCTCGGCGAGTATCTCTATCGAGCTTACAATAGGTTTTATTTTCCCTAAACCCGCTAAACCCTGTGCTATGCCGATTTTGCAGCCCGAACAACCGGTAGCAACTATATCAGCTTTGGTGCTAATAATATTTTTTGCCTTTGACTTAGAGACAGCAAGGGAAACTTTTGAATTTGTTATACAAAAAGTGCCTGCTGCACCGCAGCATTTGCCAGGTTCTTCCATTTCAACGAATTTTATGCCCGGAATTTTTTTCAGGATATTCCTGGGTTCGCCTGACACTTTCTGGAACCTGGCCAGGTGGCACGGGTCATGCCAGGTTACTGTCTTATTATATTTTGCGTTTTCGGGGATATAAATATCTGTTTTATCCAGGAATTTATATATGTTGATGGCTTTTTTGGCGATATTTTCGGGGTAATCCTGCCATGCTGAGCCGCATGATGCGCATTCCGTTAGTATAAATTCGGTATCTTCAGGAATTTTGCTGATATTGTTTTGCATGAGCTTATTGAATGTATTGATATCGCCTGCTGACCTGGCTGCCATGCCGCAGCAGGAAAATCCTTTTGGGATATAGACATCATAGCCGTTTTTTTCAAGGACGGTTTTAACTGCTTTTGCTGATGTGTCGAAGCAGCCGGGGAAGTAGGCTATTTTGCCCGAACCTGTCATTCCGGGCTTGACCCGGAATCTCATGAATGAGTGCGAGCTTCTCTTACTCCCGCTTCGCCTGAGACCCTGAATCAAGTTCAGGGTGACAATTGCTAATTTTTTTATCGGGTTCACACCATATTTTTCCGCGTATTCAGCCCTTGCGGCATATATAATTTCCTCGGCGTTTATGCCCGCCGGGCAAAAATCAAAACACGCCCTGCATCCCAAACACATTTCAAGGTACTTGCCGATTTTTTTGTTTAATTTTAGATGCCCATTGATTATTCCGTTTAGTATGGTAAATTTTCCTCTCGAAACAGAAGTTTCCAGCCCGGTTTCCAGGAATATGGGGCACACTGCCTGGCATAACCCGCATTTTGTGCATTTATATATCTCTTCTGAGTAGTCCCTGAGTTTTTTCATTTTCTATTTTTTAAATTTATACCACTTTTCCCGGATTTAAAATATTATCCGGGTCAAATGCTGATTTTATTGACTTCATAAGCTCGAGACTCCTTTTGTCAAGCGCTTTTTTCATATAGGGCAATTTTTCCGCCCCTATGCCATGCTCGCCTGATAATGTTCCGCCAAGCGATAATGCGGCGTCAAACAGCTCATCTGCCGCTTTTTTAAAGCGTTCAGCCTCATCTTTATCCCGTAAGTCAAGCGAGAAGTTCGGATGAATGTTTCCATCCCCTATGTGTCCCATTATGCATACGGTTAAAGAATATTTATCAGCAATACGCCTTATTTCCTTAACCATATCAGGCACTTTATCCCTGGGCACAACCGCGTCCTCGGTCAAAACATTCGGCCTGAGCCTGGAAACCGCCCCGAACGCCGACCTTCTTGCAAACCATATCTCGTCAGCCTCCTGCTGGTTTTGGGATGAGCGGATGTTTTTAGCCCCCAGTTCCTTGCAGATTTTTATTATTTGCTCCGCCTGTTTCTCGACACTTTCCTTAAATCCATCCGCTTCAAGCACCAGAACCGCTTCCATATCAGTAGGCAGGCCGGTTTTATGAAATTTTTCTATGGTCTGCATGGTGTTTTTATCCATCAAATCAAGGGTTGATGGGGTTATCCCAGCGTAAATCATGCCTGTAACGGCCTCTGCGGCCATTTCTATTGATTCAAAGCAAGCAAGCAGGACTTTTCTCTCCTCAGGCTCGGGGATAAGCCGCAGGGTAGCTTCTGTAATCACTGCCAATGTGCCTTCAGAACCTGTTAACAGTTGGGTAAGGTTATATCCGGTAACGTTTTTAGCTGTTTTCCCGCCGGTTTTTATTATTGCGCCGTCAGGGAGCACTGCCTCAAGCGCAAGCACATAGTCTTTTGTTGTGCCGTACTTAAATCCCCGGGGGCCGCCTGATGACTGGGCAATACTTCCTCCTATGGTGGATACCCGAAGGCTTGCCGGGTCAGGAGGATAAAATAAATCCCTTTTTTGGACTTCCTGCTGGACTTTTTCTACTGTAACCCCTGGTTGGACAACGCATTGAAGGTTATTTTTATCTACGTTAATTATTTTATTCATTTTTGACAGGTGCAACACCATTCCGCCTTTTAGCGGCAGGCAGCCGCCTACAAGGTTTGTTCCCGCTCCTCTTACAACTATGGGAATTTTGTTTTCGTTTGCGGTTTTAAGGATTTTGCTTATTTGTTCTGTTGTTTCCGGCAATATAACCGCGTCCGGCAAATAGAGCCTGTCGCCTATTGCGGTGGCGTCATACGCATAGCAGTACCTGTCCTCGTACTCGGTCAGGACATTGCTTTTCCCGACTATTTTCCTGAAACTTTCCATAATATTAAAATTATGTCATAAAATATTAGTATGATGAGATGTATAAAATTATTTTTATTAATTGCAATCCTGCTTATTGCGGTTGATTGCCGGGCTGATGAAGGATTGAAGCCTTTCAGGATGGTTTTTTTGCCGGATATTTACCTCTCTCTTGACGAAAAGGAGAGGGAAGGGCCAATCCTTTACAGGGAAAGCCTCGTGATACTCCAGGACGTTATAAAAAACCTGAACAAGTCCGGGGAACTTGACTTTGCCGTGTTTGGCGGAAATCTTACAAACAATGATGACGGCAGTTTTACTGACATGCCGATGTTCCTGGATGTTGCTTCCGACCTGAACGCCCCGTATTATGCCATTTTAGGCAACAGGGAAGCGGACGCAAAAGAGGAATTTATAAAAAATTTCGATGAGTTTGACAGCCAGACCTTTTGGAAGGCAGAACCTGTTGAAAATGTGCTTTTAATAGGGCTTGACACTTCACTGGCAGGGTCAGAGCAGGGATATGTCAACATACACCAGATTTTCTGGCTTGACGGTGTACTTAAAAACAACACTGACAAGTTCACCATAATCTTAATGCATCATTCACCCTGTTCATCACTTGAAAAACCCGGGCTGTTCCTTGAGGTGTTAAATCTTTACCCGCAGGTAAAGGTTGTTTTGAGCGGGCATGACAGGGTGAGCTCGGTTAAGAAGCAAGACGGCAAGCTCTTTATCACCTGCCCGTCAATAGTTAGCTATCCTAACCGGTATAAAATCCTTGAAATCCATCCTGACAGGGTAGAGGTGGACACTGAGAAAATAAGTTTCAGGCAAATTATTAAAAAAGCAAGGAAAAAACTCGGCAAGGACTACAAAAAGCCGGATAAATTCAGCAGGCGAAGCAGGTATTATTTTGGGGAAACCTCCCGGGGGGTTTTATTCGGTTTTTTTAAATAAATCTTAATCAACTTTTGTTAATAGTTTCCGGCATGCTTATTGCAAGTAAGAATGCTCGTAATAAAATAAAATAACATCACTAAAAAACGGGGAGCTTCTTTAGTATGCATGCAACACAGGTTCTTAATAATAAAAAAACTCTGGAAGATGAACTTTTTAAAAAATTGAAACAGGAACTGGCCACACCTGCTTATGAATCCTGGATAAAGCCATTGAAAATTCACTCAACGGATGATGGGAAAATTGTTATATCAACAAACAGCAATATAGGAAAAGAACAGCTTTATAAAAATTATCTTGAGGTTATTAAGAGGAAGTTATCCGAAATAACAGGGAACTCCCCGGAAATAAGTATAAAAGTACTTAAAGAAAAAGACGCGGAGCCCGGGGGGACTAATACAACCGTTTCTGTTGCCGAACCCCGGGCAAATTCACCTAAGATGCCGGGAAATAACCTTAACCTTAAATATACGTTTGATACATTTGTAGTGGGTCCTCATAATAAATTTTGCCATGCCGCGGCTTATGCGGTGGCAAAATACCCCGCAAAAGCCCACAACCCACTTTTTATATACGGTGGGGTGGGACTTGGGAAAACTCACCTGATGCAGGCAATAGGGCATTATATCTATTCAAGGCATCCTGAGCTGAAAATTAAGTACACCAGTACGGAGATGTTTACAAATGAGCTCATAAACTCCCTCAGGAATGATAAAATGCCCGCATTCAGGGCAAGATACAGGCAAATTGACGTGCTGTTGCTCGATGACATTCAATTTATTGAAGGCAAGGAAAATACACAGGAAGAGATTTTCCATACCTTCAACACACTCCATGAGTCAGGCAAACAGGTTGTGCTGACGAGCGACAGGCATCCTAAAAAAATATCAACACTTACGGAAAGACTAAGAAGCAGGTTTGAATGGGGTATTTTAGCTGACATGCAGGTGCCTGACCTGGAAACCAGGATTGCAATCCTCAGGAACAAGGCGGAAAGGGATAACATTTCAGCGCCCGATGACGTTCTTGAGCTCATAGCAACAGCTTACCAGAACAATATACGGGAACTGGAAGGCGCCCTGAACAGGGTGGTTGCCTATATAAGCATAAATAACCAGCCGCTTACACTTGATACGGTTAAAAAAATATTGAATTTTTCGGGAAAAGTAAAAAACCTGAACATAGAAAAAATTATTGAGACAACAGCAAGGTATTTTTCAGTTGAATCATCGGAAATAAAGGGGCTTTCCCGCTCAAAAGAAATTGCCCATGCCAGGCAGGTAGCTGTTTATCTTGCAAGGGACATGACAAACTCCAGTTTTCCCACATTGGGAGAGGCTTTTGGCGGAAGAAAGCACACTACTATCCTTTATTCCTATGAAAAAATGCGGGAAGAAATAAGGACAAACAAGGCTATATCAGAGGTTATAAGCGAGATTTCCAAGATGATAACGTCTGATCATTATTAAGCAGGAAACTATCGACAAATTCCCCGACTATTCGGGGATATAGGATATGCTCTTCCTTCAATACCCTGACCGCAAGGCTGTCAGGTGTATCGCCCGGTAGTACAGGAACTGTTGCCTGTCCCAGTATAGGGCCCGCATCCACGTTTTCGGTCACTATATGAACCGTGCAGCCGCTTACGGGAGCACCCGCCTTTATGACTTCTTCATGTACACGCATTCCGTACATTCCTTTTCCGCCAAATTCAGGCAACAGGCTGGGATGTATATTAAGAATCCTGTCTTTATACGCTTCCAGTATTGGAGCGGTTACAATTTTCATGTATCCCGCCAGGAGCACGGCATCAATTTCAAACTTCCCTAACTTTTCAAGTATGTGCTCGTCCTGCCTGATGCATAGGGCTGGAATGCCTGCTTTTTCCGCTCTTATCAGGGCGTAAGCATCCTGCCTGCTGGAAATTACAAGGGAAATCCCGGCATTCTTTATAACACCGCCGTTAACAGCCTGGATTAAAGCGCCAAGATTACTGCCGCTGCCTGAAACAAGAACTGCCAGCTTTTTCTTATTCACTCCAGCCACCCGCTATCAGCAACAAATGTCCCTGCAACCGGCATTGGGTGCGGGATTAATTCTTTTGCTTTCTTTGCAATATCAATCGAGACCCGGCTTTTCATATTCAGGTGTATTGAATTGAATTCCAGGCGGGTTTTTCCTCCCTGCGTATTTGGCACTGTTGAATCCTTAACAAGGGACTCCAGCATGCTTACCGAGTAATCATAATCAACAACATCCCCGGCGCTAAAGTAAATGTTGCCGTTAATATCGTACTTTTTATCAAGCTGTATCTCCCGGCATACCCTTATGTTGGTCTCCTCTGCCGCCCTGTCGAGGTTTTCCCCCGAAGGGCCAATTACAACAAGCCATGGGTCATATGCGCTGATGGCCTTCAAGAAAGCAAGGCAGCTCTCATAATCCTCGGAAATCCTTTTATAAAGAGCCCCATGCGGCCTTACAAATTCCGTTTTGCGGTTATATATTTTTGCCAGCGAGCTTAAAGCCCCTACCTGGTAAACAACAACCGCTTCTGTTTCCTTTTCATCAAGCTGCATATCGCGGTATCCAAATCCCTGGATATCCGGGTAGCCGACATGAGCGCCTATGCATACTGTTTTGGGTATATCCCGGAGCAAGTTTTTAATAATTAAAGGGTCTCCCGCATGCTGGCCGCAGGCAATACTGACCGAGCTTACGTACGGGAGGAGCGCCAGCTCAAGCTCACTCCTGTATACCCCGAATGACTGGCCAAGGTCACAGTTTATGTTGATGTTTTTTTGGTTAGTTTTTTTATTGTTAGAAGTTTTTACCATATTTTCCCCCGGTTTGAAAGACTATTTTTATTATAATACTAAATAATACCGCTTCGCAAAAAAAAATGCTCGTTTGTTAACGAGCCGATAATCTATATGTTATCTAGGAGGAGGGATATAAAGGTAAAGTCCGGTTTAATTTAATGTTGGTTTAAAAATCTGCTAAACCGCATTAAATCCTCCTGGGTGTTATTTATCTGTTTTAAAATTTTTTTTAGCTTCCATTCTGTAAATATTTCCTAACCGTGCTTCCTTACTTAATTAAAAAAAAATTTAATCAAGTAATTGCCAGAAATTAAAAAAATGTTAATATTTTTTTACAATTGTGCTTCCAGCTCGGCTATTTGCTCCTGAATATCCTCTATTTCAGCTTCCAGATCAGCCTTGACCTTGTCAAACGGCTTAATATGGCTTTTGGGCAACACTTCCTTAAGCTGTATCTGCTTGTCAACCAGTTCAACCCTTAATGAGCTTATTTGTGCCTCTAATTGCTGGACTTCCTGGTCCTCTTCCAGCTTGTTCAGGCGTTCCAGCAGTTCAGGGTCACCTGTTTGCTGGAACTGGTATCCAACCTCCAATATCTGTGACCTCGTAATCGAGAGAATGCTTATTTTTGAGTATAATTCAACTCTCCTGTTTAAGAGGTGAGTCTGGTCATACAGGCTATCAAGCTCTTTTCTGGCATTTTCCTTAATAATTTCAGGTACAAAGAACTTGTTCAACAAGTCCTCGTTCTTGTTGATTCTCGCCTGTTTATGGTGCAATTCAAGGTTCTTCTCGCTTATTTTCAATTCATTTTCCTTGCTGATTTTTTCCTGGGCAAGTATGGAGAGCTCGTTTTCAAATCCTCCCTGCTGCTCTTTTGTTAGTATGTCCAGGTTAATTGTTTCGAGGTTCAATGTTTTTACTGAAATATCTTTTTTCAACAGCAGAAGGTCTTTTTCCGCATTAAGATTTTCAATCTCCCTGCGTTTTTGTGCCTCTTCAAACTCCAAAAGGGTGTTCTGGTCGATGAAATCTTCTATTTGCTGGATTTTCAGCTCAATATTGCCTATTAATATTTCTTTTTTCTTTATATCCTGCTCAGCGTAAATCATTTTCCGCTGTATGTTAAACCTGTCAATCCGCTCACGCGCTTGTTTTTTTTCCGGTTCGGTTGAGGAGAAGTCATTCAGTATCCGGTACTGCTCATTAATCTCCATTTGCTTTTCCAGCTCTTCTATGCGTTTTTTGGCCAGTTCATATTCATTAGTGGAAAGCTCGGCATCCTGGTCAATATCAAACTCAATAAAAGTCGGGATAAACTCGGAATATGTCAAAAAATCGTCATTATTGCCATCCACTCCCGCCATAAACAGGTTTTTTTCCTCTTCTGTCATTGTCTGGCCCGTAAAGATATTTGCCAGCTCGTCCTTATTGAGTGCGTTATCGTCGTTAGCATCCAGCTGGTCGAACTTTTCGCCGATTTTTTTTATTTGCTCGTAATTGGCCAGTTTTTTATAATAAGTACTGTAAAATTCCATTGAAATCTCCCTGTATTCCTCTTAAGATTACTTATTGAAATCGGTATAAGAGTAATCGGCATTGTCCTGCATAAACTTCATCTTTTAGGCAGGTTTGTTAATAAATGTTAAAATGAAAGATAATGGAAAAGTGGGCTGAAATATTTAACTTACCACTGCCGGAGTGCAAAAAATGCGGAATTTGCTGTCTTTGCGCATCTCCGTCAAAATCTTACGGTGAACTCCTTGAAAAGGCTGCACAGGGCGATGGGTTTGCCAGGGATTTTTTTTCAATATTTATTCCGTATAAAAACCACGACCAGGCCCGCAAAATTTGCGGCTCAATTGTTGAAAGAGTATTAAAATCCCGCGGGGAGGATGTGGTTTTTTACAGATGCAGGCATTACCATTTTGAAAAAAAGTGTACAATATATAATGAAAGACCCAATTTATGCAGGGAATTCCCGGGGTCGCCATTAGTTATCCTGGATGAAAACTGCGCTTTTTATGAATGGTCGCAAAAATGCAGGGAATCCTATAAAAAACTCGAAAAGGAGCTGGAAGAATTGAAAAACAGGAAAAAACAACTTGAAAACACTAAATACCGGAAAAAATGCATTGACCTGTTATGTCGGCTAAAACGGTCGGAAAATGAGGATTACAGGTTTATTTTAACAGTGCCGGCAATGAGCATTGTATCGCCCGGCTGGTCGTGGATTAGATAAACAGGAGATGTAAATTATGAAAAAAATTTTTTTGGTATTATTACTATCCATTTTATTTTATTTGCCGGTAAAAGCCTTTGAAGAGGGGGGCAAGCCGGGAGTAATATCCGCAAAAGGACAGGCAAAAATTGATGTTAAGCCTGATATAGCCACTGTGAGCATTGCTGTTGAAACACACTCCAGGAAGCTTCGTGATGCAATCAATGAAAATAATTCCATATCAGAAAAAATTAATGAAAATATTAAAAAATCGCTCAGCATTGATGATATTGTCAAAACAACAGGCTTTCAGGTAAGGCCGGTTTATTCATATAACAAAAGTTCAATGCCGGCAAATAAAATAACCGGCTACAGGGTAACCAACCGGATACAGGTAAAAACACCCGATACCGCCAAATTAGGCGAAATAATTGAAACAGCTCTTAATAACGGCGCAAACAGGATATCCGGTTTGAACTATGAGATAAGCGATAGACAGGAAATTTGCCGGGTACTGCTGGAGAAAGCTGCGCATAACGCTAAAAAAGAAGCTGAAATTCTCGCAGAATCGCTAGGCATAAAGATAGGCGGTATTAAAAAAGTTTCATCTTCCTGTAATGACAGGTCAGTAAGACCTTATATGGCTGAGACAGTCACCAGGGCGGAACCCCATTCAGCTCCACCTCTTGAGCCCGGGGAAACTACGATTTCAGCCCGGGTTTTTGTTGATTTTATAATCGAGTAGGCTGAAAATTAAGACTGTGAGCACACTTACCTTAATTGCGAATGGATATATACAAAACCCCGGAGAAGAAAAATTCAGGGGAAATATTCTAATTGAAAAAGAAAAAATTGTTGATATAACCGAAAAATTTTACCCTGATGCCGCACAGATAGAAGCAAAAGGATGCATCATAACTCCCGGGCTCATTGACCAGCATATTCACGGCGGCTATGAATGTGATTTTAACACTGCCAACCCCGAGGCGATTGTTTCATTCCTGGCTCAACTTCCAAAACACGGCACTACCGCGGTTTGTCCCACTATAATGACCGACACCCCGGAAAACATAAGGGCACAAATAGAAAAAATTAAGCAGGCAAAGGCTCAAGCTCCTGGAAATGCGGCTAAAATAATCGGCATAAACCTTGAAGGCCCGTTTATAAATCCTGAATATAAAGGAGCGCACTCAAGGGAATATATTTTGCCCCCTACTATAGAGAATTACCGGCAAATAGAGGATGAGGAAATAAAAATAGTTACAATTTCTCCGGAGTTTGATGAGAACGGGGAACTGGCCGGTTATTTAGAAAAAAAGGGCGTAATAGTTTCAATAGGGCACTCGAATGCGCAAAACCTGTCAGGTTTAAGTCATGTTACGCATATATTTAACGCAATGCCCCCTCTGCACCACAGAAACCCGGGCATTGTCGGCCATGCACTGGTTAATGACGGGGTTTATGTTGAGGTTATTGCTGACCATAACCATTTACACCCGGAAGCGGTGAGGTTAATATTGCGCTCAAAACCGGGCTCAAAAGTAATCTTCATAAGCGATTGCCTGGCGCCGGGCAAAAAAACACTAAAAAAAGGGGACGCTGCGGTAAATAAACAGGGAAACCTGATAGGCAGCCTGGTGTTCCTGGATGGCGTTATAAGAAAAAACACAGGCATATCCGGTTTAAAGGACTTACTGATGTATTGCTCGCTAAATCCTGCCCGCAATCTGGGCCTGGAGTGCTCAGGATATATTAAAAAAGGTACGGTTGCGGACCTGGTGCTCTGGGATGCTGTTGAATTGAGGGTTAAGGGAGCTTTTGTCAGCGGCAACTTCAGCCTCCCGGGCTCCTTTAGGACGGGCGGGTAAATTTGGAAAAATTCTGACTGAAATAAATTGCCTTTGTGTTAAAATTTAATTGTATTAGCGAGAGGCACATAAAAAACAATGCAAAAGACACTTTTTGGAGATGGAAATATAGTCCCCATAAACATCAGGGACGAAATGAAACGCTCATATATAGACTATGCAATGTCAGTCATAGTTGGCAGGGCCCTGCCGGATATACGTGACGGGCTAAAACCCGTTCACAGGCGTATATTGTTCGCAATGAACGAACTCGGCATGTATCCTGACAAACCCTTTAAAAAATGCGCCCGCATAGTCGGTGAAGTACTGGGTAAATACCATCCGCACGGCGATTCCGCTGTTTATGACGCACTGGTGCGCATGGCGCAGGAATTTTCAACAAGATATATGACAATTGACGGGCACGGCAACTTTGGAAGCGTTGACGGCGACTCAGCCGCTGCAATGCGTTATACGGAAGCCCGCATGTCTCCTATAACCATGTCCATGCTGGCTGATATTGACTCTGATACGGTTGAATTTACCCCAAACTTTGACGGCAGTCTCGAAGAGCCGGATATCCTCCCCGTCAGGCTGCCAATGCTGCTTTTGAACGGGCAAAGCGGCATAGCAGTAGGCATGGCTACCAACATTGCCCCGCATAACCTCAATGAAGTAGTGGACGGTACTATAGCATTGATTGATAACCCGGAAATAACAATCCCGGAATTAATGCAACACGTTAAAGGCCCTGACTTCCCCACAGGAGCAACAATCCTCGGAACTGACGGCATAAAGCAGGCCTTTGAAACAGGAAGAGGCAGCGTTGTTATGCGCGCAGTAAGCCGTTTTGAGGAGGTTGACACGGGAAAGGGACGCCAGGACAGGACGGCTATAATAGTCTCAGAGCTGCCCTACCAGGTAAATAAAGCAGCGTTAATCGAAAAAATCGCGGAACTCGTAAAGGACAGGAAACTTGACGGCATAAGCGATATAAGGGATGAATCGGACCGGGACGGTACACGCATTGTAATTGAGCTCAAACGGGACGCAAAGCCCGATGTTGTGCAGAACAACCTGTTCAAACATACCGCCCTGCAAACCAGCTTCGGGGTGAACATGGTCGCCCTTGTTAACAAACAGCCAAGGCTTCTCAACCTCTATGAAGTCATAAATGAATTTGTAGAGCACAGGATTGAGGTTGTCACGAGGAGAACGCGCTTTGACCTCAGGAAAGCAAAGGCAAGAGCCCATATTTTAGAGGGCTTAATCATTGCCCTGGGCGATTTGGACAGGATAATCGAGCTTATAAAAACCTCCAAATCAACCGAAGAAGCCAGAAAAGGCCTCATGGAGAAGTACGGGCTTGATATTGACCAGGCTAACGCCATACTCGAAATGCAGCTAAGAAGGCTGACTGGGCTTGAGCAGGAAAAAATCAACGCGGAATACAGGCAATTAAAGGAAAAAATAGCCGAGCTGGAATCAATTCTCGCTGACAGGCAAAAAGTGCTTAATATCATCAAAAATGAACTCAAAGAGGATAAGCAGAAGTTCGGTGATGAAAGACGAACCCTGATTATACCCCACCAGGATGAGCTCTCGGTAAAAGACCTTACCCCGGATACAGCCGTGGCGGTGTTTATGACCAGAAACGGATATATTAAGCGGATTGCCCTTGATACATTTGAGCGGCAGAACAGGGCTACAAGGGGAAAGGGCGGCATAAAAACCCGTGATAATGACGATGTACAGCATTTCTTCACCGCTACAATGCATAATAAAGTATTATTTTTCACTAACAAAGGGCTTGTTTACAGCATAAATGTATATGATTTCCCGGAAGGGGGCAGGTCTGCAAAGGGATTGCCAATCATAAACCTCCTGCCGGTTGACCAGGATGAGCATATAACGGCAGTAATACCTATTGACAGGTTTTCTGAGGACAAATACCTCCTGTTGCTTACAAAAAAAGGATTTATAAAGAAAATCGAGCTTAACAGCTTCAGCTCAATCCGCAGGAGCGGCATCATCGCAATGGGGCTTGGAGAGGGAGACAAGCTCGAGTGGGTAAAAATGGCTGATAAAAACGACGAAATAATAATCGGAACGAGCCGCGGCATGGCAATAAGGTTTCCCGTGGCTGACCTGCGGCCATTGGGCAGGAGCGCGAGGGGCGTAACAGCCATTAAATTAAGGCCTGATGACTCCATTGTAGGCTCTGATATAATACCAAAGTTCCAGACTTCCGACTTATTAATTGTCACGACTGACGGTTACGGGAAAAGGTCGTTAATCTCCGAATTCAGGCCCCAAAACAGGGGAGGGATAGGGCTCATCTGCACCAAGTTCAAGAAGCCGTCGAGCAGGGTGGCATCTATTAGCCTTGTAATGGAGCAGGATGAGGTGATGATAGTAACCTCACAGGGTATAACCACAAGGCAAAAGGCCGCTCACATCTCCAGGCAGGGCCGCCCCGCAACAGGCGTATGCGTGCAGTCGTTAATGGACGACGACCTGGTAGTGGCGGTGAATAAGATTGTCCTGCCGGATGATGATGAGAATAACTTAATGTAACAAATTCTTTACATTTAAAAACCAAAATAGCAATTAAATCGTTTTAATTGTTTTTATAAATATAGCTAGACATGGTAAGGATATATACGGGTAAATCCAGGGAAGAGAGGGAACGGAAAATGGCTTTTAAAAATGCAATAAAAAATAAAACGCTGAAGTTAACTTATGCGGCTATAATTTTTACAATATTGTCGGTTTCTTATGTTATAGTACCTGATAAGGCAAACCTTGACGTAAATACCAGAGACATTGACTGTAGCGGTTTGCTCGCTTCACAATCATGGACGATATTATAGATAAATTATGGCAGTGGTTCTCCACTGAGAAGAACAGCCCGGCTATAAGGGACACTACAAAGGTTTTCAGCATAAAAAGCGATTTTTATATTGAAAGCACTGTGACTGACCCTTTATCTTTTACGGTTTTCATGCTCTCTGACAAGGGAGAGCTGCTCATAGACGATGTTTCAAGGCTGGCAGAGAGCAAAGCCGCTTATTTTTTGTTTGTGAACACAGAGAAAAAGTTTATGGTAATGGTTAAGAATACCCTTGAAAACTGCAAAAAACTGACCCGGGGCGAAAAGGTGGAAAACCTTAAGGTCAAGATGGTAATGTAAAATACCGCTCCGTTTTTTATATTAATTTTTTGTCAAAAAAATGACTTTTGGGGTTTTTATACTTATAATTAATTAATGATTTACAATTTGAACAAAGAAGAGAGAAGATGAAAAAGATAAGTATTGTTTTGGTTTTTTGCCTGGTTATATGCCTGCAAAATACAGCCTCAAGCGTAAGCAGCCCTGTTATTAAAGCCGATAATTTTGTGCGGCTTATTTCCCACACAAGCCAGTATGCCAGAATAGAAGGGGAAATCCGAGATTGCGAGATAACCGATAACTCCAAGGTTATTTTCCTTAATTTTGGCGACAATTTTAATACATCCTTAAGCGCTTTAATCTACAATATAGATATGCCGGCATTCATTGACGCCGGCATAGGCGAGCCTGAAAAGTATTTCAGGAATAAAAAAGTTGTAGTTGAGGGAATAATAAGAATTTCCAACGGAAAACCGGAAGTAATAATTAATTCCCCAAATCAAATAAAAGTAATTAATGACTGAAAATAATGTCCATACTTGAGGAAATCCTTGAACATAAAAAGCAGGAAATAATAAAACAAAAACAACCGGCAAGAAATTTTTATAAACGCCTGCAAAGCGGGGAATTCGCGCTTATTGCCGAAGTCAAGAAGGCATCCCCCTCAAAAGGCATAATAAGAGAGGATTTTAACCATAAAGAAGCGGCTCTTGCCTTTGAAAAAGCCGGAGCGGCAGCTATTTCCGTGCTTACTGACGAAAAATTTTTCCGGGGAAGCATACAATATTTAAAAGATATAAGGAAAATCGTTGACTTACCCGTTTTAAGAAAAGATTTTATAATTGACGAGTTCCAGGTCTACCAGACAAAATTTATCGGGGCTGATATTATACTGCTTATTGTTTCCGTGCTCGATAAAGCACAACTGGCGGACTATTTTGCACTTTCATCGGAAATTGGCCTGGAAGTGCTGGTTGAGGTCCATGACAGGAAGGAATTTGAGCTGGCCGCCCAAACCGGGGCTAAAATAATCGGCATAAACAACAGGGACTTAAAAACTTTTGAGGTTAACGTGAAAAATACCCTTGATATAATAAAAAACGGGATTCCTGAAGGGGTTTTTATTATAAGCGAGTCAGGAATTCAAGCCGGCCCTGATGTAAAATTACTCAGGGAAAGCGGCGTTTCGGGCATACTGGCGGGTGAGGCCCTGATGAGGGAAAAGGATATTGAAAGGGCTGTTAAAAATCTGATAAAATGATTTTATGGATGATGTTGTTATATCAAAATTAAACTTGGAAACATTCAAGCCCCTCGGCATAACCCCGGAAGAGGTAATAGCCAATGCATTGAGGGAATCCGGGCTCCTGAGCTCGGAAACTACGATTAATGAGCTCAGCCCGGTTGAATTGTGCGCATCGTTCCTGGAAAAAAAGACAAATTACCAGCAGTTGACAAAACTGGGCAACCTTCTCGTCAAAAACAGGGTAATTACCCTGCAACAGCTCAAGGAAGCGCTTGCGGAGCAGGCGGCCAACCCTTCAATGAAACTGGGGAATATCCTTATTTCAATGGGGGCATGCAGCAGGTTTGACATAGAAAGATGTATTCAATCCCAGGATAAAATAAGGGATGATATGAAAAAACTCAATGATTACGAGGACAGGGTTGACTTTTTAAGAAGAAAACTCTCCAGCGGCAGGGTCAGTAATGACCAGATATAGATATGAAACGTAAATTTGAATTGGAAAAATATACCTACACGCCCGCAAGGAAAAACAGGGACGCAATACCCGTATGGTTTTGCTTTCCCTGTACTTATACAATAGGAATGTCATCTCTGGGCTACTTGAGTTTGTTTAAGGAGCTGGATACCAACGCCGAGGTGATTCCCGAAAGGATTTTTACCGATACGGAAAAAATACGCACAATACCTAAAAATGTTGAACTCGCGGGGTTTTCCTTTTCCTTTGAGTTTGATTACCTGGGCGTGTTTAAGATACTTGAAAAATATAAAATCCCATTCAGGAGCAGGGGCAGGACTGATGAACCCCTGGTTTTCGGCGGCGGGCCTGTTTTGAGCGCAAATCCCGAGCCTTTTGCGGACTTTTTCGATTTTATTATTGTGGGTGACGGCGAAGGTGTGCTGAATGAAATTATTGATGTGTATAAAGAAGCAAGATACTCCTCAAGAGAGGAAAAATTACTCGCTCTCTCAAAAATCCCGGGCATATACGTGCCGTCACTATGTATCGGTATTATTGCAAAAAGAATTGCCAAAAACCTGCAAAACTGCATTTATAGCCCGATTGTCACGGAAAAATCATTTTTTAAAAACACATTTTTAATTGAAACAGCAAGGGGCTGCCCCGGAAGATGCAGGTTTTGCCTTGCGAGCTACCTGAATCTGCCCGCAAGATACCCTGAGTTTGAAAGTATTAGGCATGCGATTGATTTGGGTCTTGAAAAAACAAATAAAATAGGGCTTCTCGGAGCATTAATAGCCGGCCACCCCCGTTTTGAGGATATCTGCGGCTATATCCTTGAAAAAAGAAGGGAAAGGGAATTTGAGCTGTCTGTTTCCTCACTCAGGGCTGACAGGATTTCGGGCAATGCGGTAAGGACTCTTGTTGCCTGCGGACAAAAGCATGCTACCATAGCAATCGAGGCCGGGAGCGAAAGGCTTAGAAAGGTTATTAATAAAAACCTTTCAGAAGGGCAAATAAAGGAAAGCATCAGGTTAGCAGCCCAAAACGGGCTAAAAGGCATGAAAATTTACGGCATGATAGGGCTTCCTACAGAGGAAATCCGGGATATTATAGAGCTCATAAACCTTATGAAGGTTCTAAAAACTGAAAATAAAGGTTTTGAGCTTACTTTAAGCGTAAGTTCTTTTGTGCCAAAGGCCAATACGCCCTTTCAATACGCAGGCAGGGAGGAGGCCAAATCCTTAAGGAAAAAAAATGAACTGTTAAAAAAAGAGCTTGCCATGGCAGGGATTAAATACAGGCCGACCAGCCCGAGATGGGACTTTATACAGGCAGTTATTTCAAGGGGAGACAGGAGGCTATCATTTTTACTGGAAAGAACTTATAATTATAACGGCAGTTACGAGAGCTTTAAAAAATGCCACCTTGAATTAAGAAAAAAAGGGTTTGATATACCTTCTTTAGAGTGGTATGCTACAAGAGAAATATCTGAGAAAGAAAAAATGGCCTGGGATTTTATAGATACGGGAATAAGCAGGGAAACCCTGTTAAAAGAATATAAAAAAGCCGTTAAGGAGTACTTATGCCCTTCCCTCCTTTAGTAATAGATAATCTTAAAGCTGTAAAGCC
>JANQGS010000248.1 GCA_028277195.1 Candidatus Gastranaerophilales bacterium | reverse complement strand
GACTTTGTAAACTCAAGCGTGTCCATATAGCCGTCCCCGTCCAGGTCATAGTGGGAGATTATCTGGTTGGCCATATCCTCTGTTATGCCCCAGTCATCCTTGTAATAGTTTTCAAACTCATCAGCGCTCACCTTTTTGTCATTGGTAGTGTCCATGTAAGCAACGTCATAAATAGCGTGGTCATGCAAAGCATTGTGCCGGTAAATATCAGACTGGGTGGTATTAAAGGCGATACCTGTAGCTTGCTGGTATAAATCCATTGTTTCATTGAAGTCCATTATGCCGTTATTATTTATATCAAACTTTAAATTGATATTTAACAATTCCATTAAATCGAGCTCGCCGTCAGTATTTGTGTCCTGGGTTGCCATTATTCCCATTGCAACGTTATCCGAAAGCCCGAGAGTTTTCATATATTCAATATATTCCGTTTCTGAAATAGTTTTATCATTGTCAATGTCGTAATAGTAGATAAAATCCTGGGCCTCATCATAAAGGTTTGTAACCTGTTTTTCATTCATTGTCACCGGGTCAATAGGCAGGTTAGGGTTGGTAATGATGGCATTCATGCCCATTTGTTCGTTAAAATCAAGGACCCCGTTTTTATTTACATCAAACTGGATATGAGGATGCAGCCACTCATAAATATCCAGCCCGCCATCGCCGTTCAGGTCGTATTCAGTGATGGCATTACTCGCCATATAAGCGGGCAAGCCCAGGTCTGTAAAGTAATCCGTTAATTCATCGGAGGTTAAAATCCTGTCCGTGGTGTCGTCATTGTCGGCAAAGAAATCCTTCAGGTAATCATACATTGAGGAATACTGCTCTATATCATCGGCAGTTACGGTACTAAAACTTGCCGGTGTAAATGAGGTGTATAACTCAAGCTCTTCATTAAAATCAAGAATGCCGTTTTCATTATGGTCAAAGTCAGTGTATGCCTTGAGCCACTCCATTTTATCAATGCCGCCGTCCCTGTTCAAATCGAGTCCGCCCCTGGCGGGCCTATCAAGCATTCCATCCGCTATATAGTCAGGCAGGCCAAGGTCTTTTAGCATTTCTGCCAGTTCAATTCTTTCCAGTTTTTTATCGTTATTGCTAAAATCAAATTCCTGTATTAATGAATCTATGGTTGTTTCCAGATTGTCATATCGTTCCGAGTCAGTTATACCAGGCAGGTTTGTGCCCGCGATATGGTCAAAAAACGCTAATTCTTCATCACCGCGGAGTACTCCGTCCCCGTCAGAATCAAAATCAGCCTGCGCTTTCATCCATTCAAGAACATCAAGTCCTCCGTCGTTATTATTATCATATAGGCCTAAGGTCAGATTTGCATAATCCTCGGGAAGGTCCTTGCTTTTAAAGTATTTTTCCAGCTCACCCACCTGAAGCGTACCGTCCCGGTTAAGGGCCTGGTTATCGTTTATGTCATAGGTTAGGATGAAATCCTTAACATAATCGTATATCCCGGAAAATTGAAGTTTGTTCTGATTGTTAATATTTAAACCAATGCCCGTTAAATCGTCATAAATTTTGAATTCTTCGTGGAAATCAAGTTTTCCGTTTTGATTTGCATCATAATCGAGCAGCATTTGTGTATTTTCAAGAAGGTCAAGATTTCCGTCACCACTCAGGTCATAAGCGCTAATAATAGCGTCAGCCAGGTAATTCGGTAAACCCTTGTCCTTAAAGTACTCTTTATACTCATCCGGGCTTAAAACCCCGTCACTATAGCTGTCATAATCATTAATCAATTCCTCTGAAGAGTTTAATATTTTTTCATACCGGTCCGCCCTCTCAGGCTCGGGCGCATAATTTATTCCCGCAGCGTCAAGGGCTGCCAGGTCTTCAAACATGGCGAGCTTTTCATCGGCATCAAGTACCTGGTTAGCGTTTCCTGTATAGAGTACGTAAGGCGTCCCGGTTGAGGAGGAACTGGACGAGGTCGTGCCGCCGTCTGAGAGGCTTTCTATGTATGCATAATTAACCGCACTGTTATCGTATCTTGAAAAAGCCTCCATAAACTCCAGGCGGCTTAGTTTGTCATCAAGGTTAAGGTCAAAAAGCGCAAAAGCATCATCCGCTATATACTCAGGCAGCCCTTTTAATGCCAGTACGTTCTGGAATTCCGTAAGGTCAAGCGCTTTATCAAAATCAGTATCACCCTCATCAATAAATTCCTCGTTAACGTTGTCCCAGAGCCTTGAATCCTCCATTCTTTCCTGGAGGTCAATGAATTCCCCGCCTGAGACCTGCCCATCCTTATTAGAATCATAAATAGAATATTGATTTATTATTTCAATAACGCTTACTTTGCCGTTTTTGTCCATATCAAACAGCCTTACGAAGTTTTCCGCCATGTGCTCCCCGATGTTTTCGGGCACTTCCTGCCCGGCGGCAATATATGCGTCTTTAGCCTGTTTTAGAGCAGCCCTGTACTCTTTAACGTCTATTTCAGCATCCCCGTCCCCGTCATAAGATTTTATATATTGAGCCCCCAGCGAGTATAAACCGCTGTATTGTTCTTCAGTAACCTCATCAGGGTCTATGGTTATATTGGAAATGGAATTCTGGAATGCAATAAGCTCCTCATATGATAACTTGTCATCATTACCCGCAAAACTCTCATAGGCTGACACTAACTCATTAAATGTAAATGAGTTGTCCCCACCGCTATACAAATCAAGCATCTGCTCAAGCATATCCTCGGGCAGAAAACACTTGCTCATCATATAGTCTTTAAATTCATCCTCGTCAAGTTCCTTGTTTCCGTCTTTATCGTTACAGAGCACCAGGGTGGAAATCATCCGTTCTATCTCTGTCATGCCGCTCTGGGGTTTTAAGTACCAGGGCAGTGTATTATTCAGTTCCCGGGCCTCACCTTTATCGTACTCAATTACGCCGTTTTGGTTTGAGTCCCACTGTATATTTTTTAACAGCATTTCCTCAAAACTTATGGCATTATCACCGTCCAGGTCATACAGGTTTATTATGCTGGAAGCAAGAGCTCCGCCATCATCCACTCCTGCCGTTTTTTTAAGAATTTCTTCATATTCATTTAAATCCAGTTTATAATCATAATCTCCATCATCATCCTGTGTGTCATAAGTTCTAATTGTTGCCCTGGAAATCGAAAGAAAATTTGAATACTGGGTAAAAGTTGTTGAATCGGGGATATTTACATCTGAAAGAAAATTATAAAAGCCTAAACCTTCTGACCACTCAAGGGAATTGCTATCGTCGGCGTCAAAAATTTCAAACATATTTTTAACTTCATCAGAGCTAAGGTTATCATCCTTATCAAGGTCAAAGAAAAACATTTCCTCAGCCACATATTCAGGGAAATCTGCCAGGTCAAGGAATTTTTGCAATTCAGCCATGGAAATCCGGCCATCGCCATAAAACCTGCCGTCAACCGCATTAAAAAAAATGCTTACATTATCATCAATAGAGTAGGATGATTTTGAATATTCCCTGCGGTCCTTGATGTTAAATAGGTTTAATATATTGCGAAAATTTATTGGAAGACTCATTTTATTCCCCTTGAAACTGACGATACTTCAATAAAATATATCGGCAGCTCCGGAGGAAACTGCAGCTTTCGTAAGAAAACTTTACATTAAGTTAAAAAATAACAAAAATTTTTAAAGTTAAAAAAAAATTAACCGAATATGTTAATGTAAGGCCATTTTAAGACCATACCAAAACCTCCTCCCCGAGTCTAGTTGCCGCTCTACAGCGGCTTTTTTTTATTAAATTTTTATGTAAGAATAATTAGTATGATTGAAATGTTTATAATGGGAATAGCTATAGATACAAGAACCGGTTCCCCGATAATAATCTTAAACGATGAGGAGAATCGAAAAGCCCTGCCCATCTGGATAGGCCAGTCTGAGGCAAGCGCAATGATTAGGTTTCTCGAAAACATCGAAACCCCGAGGCCAATGACCCATGACCTGCTATACAGCATTATTGAGAAAACCTCTTTTTCCGTAAAAAAAATTGAAATAAACGACCTTAACGAAAATACCTATTACGCGACATTATTTTTAAAGGATAAAAAAGGCAATGAGCATGAAGTTGACGCAAGGCCCTCTGATGCAATAATCCTGGCCCTGAAAAGCAAGGCGTCTATTTTTGTGTCCCCGAACGTAGTGATGGAAGGCACGGTTTCCACTGACATGGAAAGGGACCAGAAGGAAACAGAGGAATTCAGGAGCTTTGTGCGTGATATAAAGCCCTCTGACTTTAAAAAATTTATTAATGATGAGACAAAAAGGGATTTAGAAGGGCCAAACCCCGAAGATAGCGATAATTAATTCTACTTATCCCTTGAAAAAACCTCAATATCAAGGTCTTTAGTTATGCTTGACCCAAAATACGCCGCGCCGGCAATCATTGCGGCATTGTCGGTACAAAACCTGAACTCCGGGGCATGTACAATAAAATCGTTATTTTCCCGGCTGAAAAACTTCCTCCTTACCTCGGAATTAGCCGCAACCCCGCCGGAAAGGGCGATTTTTCCTGTGTCATAAACCTCCGCAGCCCTTAAAGTCTTTTTAATCAGTGTTTCGCTCACAACTTCCTGAAAACTTGCGGCAATATCAGCTTTTGGCATTTCTTTCCCGGCATAAGCCCTGCATGTTCTCATTACTGCTGTTTTAAGCCCGCTGAAACTAAAATCAAACCCCCCGACGTTTGCCTCGGGAAATTTAAATCTATTCCTGTCTCCCTGTTGAGCGAGTTTATCAAGGTATGGCCCGCCGGGATAGGGCAGCCCCAGAAGCCTTGCAACCTTATCATACGCCTCTCCCGCCGCATCATCAAGGGTTTCCCCGAGCACTTCATGGCTTTCATATGAATTCACCCTGATTAACCGGGTGTGCCCGCCGCTGACCAAAAGGCAGATAAACGGCGGCTCAAAATCACTTTCAAGATAATTAGCGCACACATGGGCATTTAAGTGGTTCACTCCCATGAAAGGTTTTTCATATACAAGACTCAGCGCCTTTGCGGCATTGAGCCCGACCAGCAGAGCCCCTACAAGTCCCGGTCCTACAGTGCCCGCAAACGCTGTAACGTCCTTAAACTCTATACCGGCCTTTTCTTTTGCTTCGTTAATTACAAAATTTATTGCCTCAAGGTGCTTTCTCGCCGCTATTTCAGGAATTACCCCCCCGTATTCCCTATGTATTTCAACCTGTGAGGAAATAACATTGGAAAGGACCTTCCTTCCATTAACAACAACCGCTGCTGCGGTTTCATCACAGCTTGTTTCCGTGGCAAAAATAATCCGGTCTTTCATCGTATAACTTATTATACTATTGCTTTTAAAAAAATTTTTGTAAAAATTTATTACATTTTCAGTGAAAAAATGTCAATTTATAATATTCTTGTGCTTTCATGTACTATAGGTTTAAGTAAGAATATGAGGTTATATAGTATGTCAATTTCCCCTTTAACGGGTTTTGGGAACGCAACGACTGCACCGCAGCCGTCACAACCGCCTCAGCAGCCCCAAACACCGGCAAAACAAATCACTGAGTACCCTTTATCTTATGACCAGTATAAGACAAATTCAATTATTACAAATTCTGTAGGCGCTGCAATACTGGGCCTGGCATCAGCCGCAGTAACGTACTTAATTACTAATGCTAGCGATTTTGCTGATAAAGCCAAGAGCTCCAAATGGCCCTGGGTAGTCGGTATCGGAGTTGGAGTTGGAGCAGTGTCTGCCGCAGCTTCATTGTTCAAGGGTTTTAACGGCGGTTATGAGGCAAAATACCTAACTAAAAAGAAGAAATTTGAAAGCCTGCAAGCCAAGGAAGCAGCATAGCTAATCAAACAACTCCTTGAGTTTCATCTTGATTTCCATATCATCAAGCTCGTTGGTATGTGCGTTTAAATTAAGCGCAAGTTGCAATAACCTTGCGGCTTCCACTTTATCGCCCTTTATTGCCAGGGCCCTGCCCAGGTTATAATGCGCAAGCGCATACTTGCCATTGCACCGGATTGCATTGCTCAGGCAATTAATCGCTTTCTCAATATATCCCAGGTTATCCAGGTAAATTACGCCCAGGTTATTGTGAGCTATGTCATAATTTGGGTCAAGGTTTATTGCTTTTTCATATTCCCTTACAGACTCATCAATATCACCCTTGCCCCAGAGCAAGAAGCCGAGATTGCAGTGTATCCGGGCATTATTAGGGGCGATTTCCAGTGCCAGCCTGTACGTATTCATTGCGTTGTCAAAATCACCCTTGTCATAATAAGCGCTCCCAAGGCTCAGGTAAATATCAATATCAGTCGGGTTAAGGATAGAAGCGCTCTGGTAAGCATTTATGGCAGCGTCATAATTGTCTTTTGACTCATGGAATATATATCCCAGCGTCTGGGCAATGATGCTTGTCCAGTTTTTGTTGGGGTTCAGGGCAATCGCTGTCTGGTAGTGCGAGACAGCTGATTTGACATCGCCCTTTAAATAGTGGATGTTGGCGATATTACTGTGATGTATGGCGTCATTGGGGTTCATTTCAATAAGTTTTTTATATGTTTCAATAGCATTGGCATAATCGCCGTTTTCTTCATACAAATTGCACAAAAACCTGTGAGCTGTAACGTTCATAGGGTCAAGCCATATAGCCATCCGGTATTCATTAAGGGCTTCAAGGTTTTTGCCCAGTGCCCTGTAGGCATTGCCAAGCCAGATATACACAGGCACAAATCCCGGGGCTTTTTCTATTGCCTGTGTGTATAAGTTTACCGCCTCAATGAACCGCATTGTTTTTTCAAGGTAATGCCCCCTTAAAAACACCGGCAGAAACCTTATTGCCGTGAACTTAATTCTTGCCTCCCTCTGCGCTTCCCGGTCAAAGGTCAGTTTAAGAAGCCACATAAACAGGTGATATACCGAATAAAAGAATTTTCCTTTTGACCGCAGCAGGAATACCAGGTAATGCGCGCGTGAGGCCCTGAGCCCGCCATATTTTATTGATTTTTCGAGATATTCAAGGCTTTCTGAGAGGCGGTTTCTTTTTGAGAGGATTTTTGCCGTCATTAAGCAGGCATCGTAGTTCTTATCATTGTACTCAAGGCTTATACCCAGGTGGTTAAGGGCTTTTTCAAAATTTCCCTGGTAATAAAACGCCAGGCCCAGTTTATAGTGGATTTCATCAGAATCAAGGTTTGACTCAAGCGCCACCTGGTAGTGGTTTATCACCTCATCGAGGAATATTTTAGGCTGGTATATATCGAGATGTTTTTGCAGGTACAAATCACCGAGGCGTATGTGCAATTCAGGGTTGGTCGGGTCATGTTTCAGTGCGGACCGGCATATTTCAATTGCTTTTGAGAGGTTGCCTGTTTTTTGCATTCTGGTTATTTTTTCAGCTATCTGCTCACTCATAAACTTTATTATAAACTAATATTTTGATTTATGCTGCTGGTTATGATTTTGAACTTACTTAGCAGTTTTCAACTCCTTTTTTAGTAACAACCTAGGTGCCTTAAAATAAAAAATTTTCTCAAATTTCCCGCCCACCCAACCCCAGTGGTGGTTAAGGGCTTCGCCCTTAACGATTTTTTATA
>JANQGS010000245.1 GCA_028277195.1 Candidatus Gastranaerophilales bacterium | reverse complement strand
TCCCGGTAAGTAACCGTAACCCTTCTTATCAATACATTGCCGTCATCGTCGGTTTGTAAATCCTGTGCCGCAGCGGTAACAGTGTATTTGCCGTTTTCCGTATAAACACCGCCCGGGGCGGGTAATGCACCGTTATCGAAATCCCCCTGGAGTTTCCAGCTGTCCTGGACATTTTTCAGGTAGCTCCTGGCAAGGTTATTGGCCGCATTTATATTTTTGTTGTCATATGTGACAAAAAGGGAGTTTGAAACAGGAAGGCTCAAACTGACAGCTATTATGCCGAAAAAAACAGCAGCCATCATTATTTCAATCAGGGATTGCCCGTTTTGCTTATTCAAAAAATCTTGGAACATTTCTCGATAACTCCTTGATTTTTATTGTGTGCTCTTCCACGTTATCCTGGGCTATTTGCCAGTCTATGCCCTTTATAAGCGCGTTCGGGTCAGTTGCGTCAACCCCGCCTATCTGGCCCTGGAGTATTTCATCGCTTAACCCGTTGCTGTAGTTCAAAATATAGCTTAATGAGGTGTTTGTGCTGTCTATGTCGGAAATCAGTTTTGAGGAGCTCCCGTAAAAATTCAGTAAGCCGGACGCCGGTGATGTATTATCATCCCAGGTATAAGAGGGGGCTTCGCTAAACTGGCAGAGGTCAGTCCCCCCTCCGTCATTGTTTTGGAGAAAAAAGGCAGTAAACCCGTAGTTAGAGCTGCCATCGGTATCGCGATAAAGCATTGCGACCGAGTTGTTTGTGTTTATTGTAAAACTGTTGTTGTCAGAAGTGTTCAGGCTGATTGTAATGCCCGCAGGATAAATATATGCCGCATTTGCGATTTCTTTTACCATATTTTCGCTGACATCCCTGGCCTGGTTCACGTTCACCATTTGTTTTGAATTCCTGAAGGAAACATCCATAAAATTTGCCGTAAACCCTACGGTCCCGAGCATAACAAGCGAAAGAACAACCGTGGATACCACCAGCTCGGCAAGGGTAATACCCGCTAAAGCGCCTGTTTTTGGTTTTGAGTGATTATGAGTCATATTCCACAATGCCTGTTTTCCCTTTAACTGTTATTGTTTCCTGTGGTCCGTTGCTGTAGCCCACCGTTATGGTGCAGTCATTATAAATTATATTCCCGGCAGAATCCACCAGCGTCCCGTCAACGCTAAAGCCTATATAGCCGCAGGAGCTGGAAATCACTTCTATATCATCGGGGAAGTTGCCGGAGGAGGCGTCAAAATTGTTTGTATCGGTCAGGCTCTGGCCATTGGCAAGCATGTCAAAGTTATTACTCCCGACAGTAAGGCTTAACGTGGTTGCAGTCCCTTTTGTCCTTGCGTAATGCTTTGCTTTTCTCACCGCATAAGCAACCTGTCCTATGCCGGTCTTTGCGGTCTGGTTTTCTATGCTGTTGGAAAAACTCACATATCCGATGCCGGATACCACTGCAATCATTACAGCTGTTATCATCAGCTCTACAAGGCTTATTCCCTGTTTTTTAGCGTCAGGTCTCACAGCCGCCCCCCAAATCAGAGCCGATTTCAGAGTCATCTTTTTCTATAAGCGACCATCCCGAGTGAATCACGTTTATGGCGGCGCTGGGGAACATGTCAACGAATTCCGGGGGCAGGTCATTGAGGTCTGAGAACCTGGGTTCTGATTTCCAGTCCCTTGCGGGCGCTTTGTAGTAATTGCCGTAGCTCCAGTTCCCGGTGGCATATTTGCTCCTGAAGAGCTGGATAAACCCGCCTGAGATATCCACGGTTTTTCCCGACCATTTTTCAAGGAAACGCGGGAAATTTTCCAACCCGCCGCTGTACTGGCCGGTTTTAGTAGGGACATTGCCGGTTATGAACACAAAGTTGTACTCGGTGGATGAGGCTACCGGCATTGAGGTATCCGGGTCAACTTCCGGGTCTTCCCAGTTGCTTTCCTCGTCGCTCCAGGAGTTTGAAAGCAGTGTTATGGCGTCTGAGATAACAGCGCATGGCTGCCAGGTATCAGCACCGGGGTCATCAGAGGTGTGCAGGTTAAAATCCCCCTGCACATATACCGGCAGGTCACTTACAAATGTTGTGGGATTATTAAGGGTTGCGGAGTTTACCAGTTTAAACCCGTTTACCATGCGGTCAGGGTCAGGGCTGTACTCATTCCCGTCAGCATCAGGCACTGCATCATCACGTGTCATATAGACCAGGCCGTTTGAAGAAGCTCCCACTATTGATTCGAGCTGGTTTATATCAATATTTGTGACTTTAACCGGGGTATTATTGGCCGGGTCAGCGCCTGAAGGGTGTTCCCTGTAGTCATAAACGGTACTTTCCGTTAATGCGCTGCTTAACTCGGCGCTGGTGTAAGTATTTGTCGCACCGCCGTCAACACTGATTTCGTATACGGGGTCTGCGCCTGATGTATTGACATTTATGCTTATCCCGGCATTGGTATCGTAATAACCGCCCGGTTCAAAGGATTTTAAGTCAGGCGCCTGCTGTACCGTAGCACCCAGGCTGCTGTCCCTTACCGTGCCGCCCCAGTTATCGGTTGCAATATCGACCCAGTCGGCATTATCGGCATCATCGCCTATATCCATTTCCACAAGAGAGCCGTCCTTGTCGGTTTCTGTAATGTTTACGTTACCGCCCGCTTCATTCTTATCAAGCCGTCCCCTGTAGATATTGCCTGCGGAGGTAAGGCTGTCAGTGTATACATTCAGGTTATTGTTTGAGTTGAGGTATATGTTTTCATTGGAGTGAATTAACCCTGTCAGGTTAAAATTCGGCCCCGGTAATATTTCCAGGTCATTTTCAAAAAATATCTGGTACATAAACAGGGAAGTCCTGCGCGCGTAAACATCCTCGGTCATGCCTACCCAGCCTCCGCCCGGCAGGTATGCCACAGCTTCTATTTGCAGCTTATTGGTGGTAAATCCCTGTGATTTTACCCAGCCGTCATCGTCGTCCGGCCTGCCGTTTGTAATTGAGTAGCGCACCTCAATCGTGTCAGTGCCCGTGGTTATGTCAAAAGTATAGTAATCTGTCGCGCTATCCACGAAAAATTCGTCATCAAACGCTTTTTCCTCAGGCGCAAGGCCGGTGTCGTCATTAGCCGTTCCCTGGAAAAGTATGGTAGGTTCGAGGTTGCTCAGGTTACCGTTGTTAAAGGATTGCTCAATTTTAGCTTTTGCCCTGTTAAGGCCTGATTCGCACGCAAATTCCAGTTGTGTGCGGGTTTTTTCCTCTGCTGTAACGGTGATGTTTGAAACAGCGTTTACGCTTGCTGTTATTGCAATCATCAGCAGCAAGCCCGATAGTGCGGTTACAAATAATAAGGCTACGCCTTCCCTTTTTTTCTTAATATTTATATCCATTTTTCACAAGCTCTTGTTTCGTTAATAGACTATATAAAAAGGCACAAAAACCTATTTATATTGTATAGCTGTTTTTCCGGTTTTTAAATACCTTTTTCCGTTTTTGCAAAATAAAATAAATGAAACTTTACATAATCTTAACTTTGTAACAGTTCAGGCCATTATTCGCAAAAAATTTTATCAAAATTACCCGCCCACCCGTCCCCAGTGGAATGGGCGGCTGCGTCGCCCAAATTTTTCAATAGAATTTTGATAAAATTTTTAAAAATCTATATAAAAATCGTTAAAGGGGCGTAGCCCCTTTAACGATTTTAATATAGATTTTTAAAAATTTTATCAAAATTCTATTGAAAAATTTGGGCGGCGCAGCCGCCCAATCCAATAAGAAG
>JANQGS010000241.1 GCA_028277195.1 Candidatus Gastranaerophilales bacterium | reverse complement strand
TTTAACAATTTCTATATAGATTTTGAAGAATTTTCTCAAATTTTTTATAAAAAATCGTTAAGGGCGAAGCCCTTAACCACCACTGGGGTTGGGTGGGCGATTTTTGAAAATTTTAAATTTAAGATAGCCTGAACTGTTACTAAGAATGCGTTTGGTTAAAAATCTTATATGTTAGAATGATTGGTGTTTATTGATGGATAAATTAATAATTTATTATTATGGCAAATTTTATCTCAATCTTTAGAACTCTCCTGGCCTTTGTTGCGGTGGGACTGCTGTTTATAAGGACTGACGGCATCTACTGGACAGCGTTTGTTTTTACCGTGCTGGTAATATGGATGGACGGGCTGGACGGATATGTGGCCAGGAAGTTCAATGAAACCTCAAAATTTGGGGCTGTACTGGATATATTGAGTGACAGAATAGTGGAAAACGTTTACTGGATTTCATTTGCGGTGCTTGGGTGGCTTCCCCTGTGGGTTCCGCTGGTTGTATTAACAAGGGGCATTATTACCGACGGCTTAAGGGGCCTGGCTATTGAGCAGGGCTATGCGGCATTCGGGGAAAACACCATGATGCGCGGGAAAATAGGCAGGTTTATCGTGGCCTCAAATTTCAGCAGGTTTTCCTATGCTGTGCTTAAGGCAATAGCTTTTGCCCTGGTTATTGTTGCGCAAATTATACCTGAGGTTTCTCCTATAGCTTATTTTAGCGCTTATGGGGCTGTATTTTTCTGTGTGGTGAGGGGATTGCCCGTGATTATTGAGAGCAAAAGATTTTTGATTAAAAATTAATGTATGAAAGGAACAAAAAACCTTACACAGAGGCAAAATTTAAGCCTTACCATACCTATTTAATCTTTGTTCATAAGTGTCCAGTAATATTCAAACGATGAGCCGCCGAGTGTCCTTAATCCGTACATAAACGGGTTTTCGTGCCTGAAATCCCCGATTATCCTCATTGGCCCGCCTATTAACATTGCAATCCTCCTGGAGTCATCTTTTGTATTGGCCAGTGACATCATTCCCAGGGACTCGAACAGGAAGCCCGCCCCAATAAGAATATCAGCTATAAATTCTTTTTTGCCCTTTATTTTTTTACCTAAATATAATTTAGGAATAGTGCCTGCAAGAATGAAAAGACTGCCAAAGCTCATGCTCTCCTTCGACGGTTTTATTGAAAAAATATCGGGCAGGTCCTCTCTTTTCCCCGTAAGCACGTTAAAACTCTGTTTTGTTGTGTCAACAATGCTTTTGGCAACGGTTTTTACTGCTGTTACCTGGTCAGTAACGCAGAATTTCATAAAATCAAACCATTTTGCCCTGGTTTCCCTGCCAGCCTGGCCCGGGGACAGGACATTCAGGTAGCTTTCCCTGTCAAACAGGTATTCCAGGTTCATTTTTTTCTGTTTTTTATCCTTATCGGTCCCGAAATCATTGTTAATCTGATTTGCAAAGCCTGCAAAAACAGGCGCATAAGCAATATCAAGGAAAGCCCTTGTTCTTGTTCCGAGCTTGCCCATTATCATAAATGGCGTAGCGGCAAGCCACATAGCCGATGCCAAGACCATGCCGGGCTGTTCTGATTTTATTCCCGCCCCGGTAACAGAAGGAAAACCGATAAAATAACCCACACCGAGCATAGCAGAAGCTGTTTTGAATATTCTTGCCGATTTGCCCTCAAAAAGGTTTTCAATCTTGTGTTTGCCGGTTTTTTTCTTATTGCCAAACAGAGCCAGGCCCATAATAATTACACCTGCCGCTGCCTGTAAACCCGTGTTTAACAGGCCTGTTGCATAAGAAAAATCATAATAATTTTTATGGAGCGGGTATTCTGTTTTTTGCGGGTCTTTATTGTATTCATTGCCAAAATCCCCGATATTACCGTATCGGGAAAAATCCGGCAATACTCCTAAGCCGAATTGATTGGGCATGTAAGATTGCAGGTTCATATTAAATAACAGTCAAAATTAATGACATGATAATATAAAGTCCCTGAACGGAAAAAGTTAACAAAATAATTATAATTAAATTCCCCAAACCAAAAGAGATTTGCTGATATTAACAAATCTCTTTGATAACTACTCTCTAATTCTGTTATTTATCCATTGAAAGCTGAAATAACATGTGTGTCATTATCAGGTTCTAACTGGCACTCGGCAGTGTTGATAATATTCATAAACATTGACATTATAACAATCAACCCTGATGTGGTAAAAATCACGGCAAAATTTTCGCGCATAAAGTTATCCTCTCCGGCATTACGGGGTACTAAAATTTATTTTAAGCAAGTGCTCCGGGTGCTTCTGTAGAGCCACCGCCACCGCTGCCGCTAAATATAGACGGCCCGGATGTTGATACAGCAGGTCCGCTGAATGCCAATATACCGGTGCTTTCTGCCGGGGCTGCTATTGGTTTTGGCGCAGCAAATAAAGATGTTCCTTGTACGTTCATACTATAGTCCTCCGAATAACATACTAACGGCTTAATTTCTTACATAATAATCATTTCTATATTAATAAAAACAATTAAAAATTAATTATTGCCTTTTTTTTAGTTAGTTGTTACAAGAGTTTACAAAAATAAAAAATAATGCTTCGCAAAGCTCGGTCAGCATTATCTTTAAATCAAAAACAGATAAATTTAATTTCTATCTGAAGTTGTGTTTATTCAGGCAACATAATCCGAATTTTGTAACCTTGCTTGAGTCAGGATATCCGGGCTCGCTCCCGCACCTGCCGTAAAGTTTACACACCCTCTTAAAATGACCTTGTTTATTATTAATATATTTCTTTTCCATAAAAATCTCCTTTTTTAGATTTTTTTATATATTATAATTTTAGCGCTTATTGAGAAAAATTCTTAATAATTAATATTTTTTTTATTTTTCAATAAATGGTATTACATAATTAACCAGCATACTCTTTTCTTAACTTTATTTAACAAAAATTTATCACCTTAAAAGGCTATTAAATAAAAGTTTTCCTTATTTTGCAATTATCAAAATATGTTTCTGATATTGCAAAATAATAAAAATAACTATAAAATTAAAGTACCGGTTTATTTTTAGTGAAACGAGTTTATTTTTAGGAAAACCGGCAAAGCCGGATTTTCCTAAAAAACGCTCTCTGCTTACGCATTGTGCTTTCGAAAAAATTTTTTATTTCCGGATTTCTTTTTTAGAGCACAATAACAAAAATCCGCACTTTTTGGATGATACGCCAAATCAGGTGTAAAAGTTAAAATTAATAATAACAGTAGGAGAAGATAATATATGCAGGAATTAATCTTTAAAAACTACCTTAAATCCGTATTTCTCCTTGTAACGGGTATAATTATCGCGTCTATGGCCTCAATTTTGGGCAGTTTTAATATTGCGGTACCGCAGGTTTTTACACTGGTTTTAACACCCGTTGACATACCTCTTCCCCTGCTGATACTGGGCACGCTCGCCGCGTTTCTCGGGTGCTGCTTTATTTTTTACCCGAAAGCCACAATGGGACAGACACTGCAGATTGCTATTACCGGGGTTTTGTTCAATGCAATTATAATTACAGGCTCTTATCTTTTGAGCGGTTACTTAAATGCCCCTCAAATAACAGTAAAACCGGAATTTATAATGAATTTTAGCCTGTTAATTCCGGGAGCCGGGTTTATTTTTAGTCTTTTAACGCTCTTTTCAGGGGTAAAACTTCAGAAAATTGAGGACATTGAGCCTGAACAAACCCCTGAACAAGCCCCCGTAGAACAAACCGAACCCGAAACCCCGGCAGGGGAAAGTTTTGAGAGCCATACGCCGCAGGAAATCCATAAAATCGCCCCCAAACAGGAGGAGACCGGGGACAAGGAAACTTTAGAGCCTCTTGAGCCCCTGGAACTGAACGATTCCCCGGAGGTAAAGAGTGAAAATGATTTTATACCGACTGACATAAGGCTGGTGCAGACCTCGCACTCAAAAGAAACCGAACAAAAAGGCCGCATCGGGGCAATAGGCAAGCTGCTCGTTAATAACAAGAACATAGAGGGCCTTATTGAGTCAGAGGAGTTGCTCAACTCTAAAACAAACGTCATTACTACTGTTTCAGGGCAAAAAATATACGGGAAACTTGATGATTTAAAGCGGGAATTTTCCTGCATACGGGAAATGGCACTGGTTGACAGCGGCGGTTTCATTCTGGCGAATAACTTTGAGGACAAGCAGAGGGTTCAAATAGCCGGCGCGCTTGTTGCAGGGGCTTATCACACGATTCAAAACTACCTTACCCAGCTATCACTTGATTTTCCCGTGAGAATATTTTTTGAAACTGAAAATGCCAACAGCTTTATTATAAAAACCAGGGACGAAGTCCTTTTCTCTATCTGGAATAAAGAATTTCAACAGGTGGAATACGGCCCTATGGCCGAAATTCTTGAGGAGAAAGATTTTTCGGGGATTGATATAATCCCTTACGCTGACCTTATTAAGGTTGAAAATTTTGCTGTTTCCGACAGTGAAGGGGCCCTGGTGAACTCATTCGGGGATGCTGAGTCCTCAAAGGTTTTTGCCGCTGTTTCATCCGCTGTATTTGAGAACCTGAAGGTATTCCTGATGAATATAAGCCTTCTCAACCTCTCTAAAATAGCGGTATTTACACCTCAAAAAACAATAACCATAATAAAACCCCGGGATAAAATAGTTGCTTTCCTTACAGATAGTGAGGATTACCCTAAAGTATCAGAAGAACTTCTTGCCATGGAGGAAATATAGGGAAATAAAATGACCGCAGTAAGCACATCATTGAACGATATATTAATAAATGCCCAGATTCTTGAGACGGAGAACCTTGAGCAGGCCCTTGAGCATTCAAGGAAAACCAGGATGTCGCTTATGGAGGCAATATGCGACCTGAAAATACTTGAAAGGGAAGAGTTGAAATCCCAGTTGAGAAATGCGCTGGAAATCCAGTATGGTGTAACTTTTGCCGACATTTCAGAAGCCGGGCCCAATGAAGAGCTCCTGGCGCTCTTTCCAAAGGAAATTCTTGTTCAAAATAAATTTATACCCCTGAAAAGAAGCGGGAATATTTTTGTTTTCGGAATGGTTGACCCCGATAACCTTAATGCCGAAAAGGAAATCAAGGACAGGTTAAGGGAATTTAAGAACATAGTAATCAACAGGTCAGTAATACTTGAGGATGAATTTAACACTTATATAGAAAAAAGTTTTCCTGAAAGTGAAGAGGAAAAAAACCAGATAATAGAGCAAAATACCGATGAATTGCTCTCTTCAATGGGGATTGACCTGATAGAAACATCAGGGGATAGCCTGGATTTGGCGGATTTGAACGAATCCGCCGAGGAAGCGCCTATAATCCAGCTTGCAAACAGCATTCTCGGAGTCGCAATTAAAAGAGGGGCGAGCGACATACATATAGAGCCCAGGGAAAAGGAATTAATTGTAAGGTTCAGGCAGGACGGAGTCCTCAGTATATACAAGTCAATACCGAAAAGAGTCCAGAACGCCCTTATTTCAAGGTATAAAATAATGTCAGAGCTTGACATATCTGAAAGAAGACTTCCCCAGGACGGCAGGATACGGGTTAAAATGGTAAACAAGGTCATTGACTTCCGGGTTTCCACCCTGCCGAGCAAGTTCGGGGAAAAAGTAGTAATGAGGATACTCGATAAATCAAATATTTCCCTTGGATTGGACCAGCTCATAACCGGTGAGGAGACCTTAAATATAGTTCGGGAAATGATTTCAAGGCCTTTTGGTATAATTTTTGTTACAGGGCCAACAGGAAGCGGAAAGACCACTACCTTATACAGTGCCCTGAGCGAGAGAAACACGCCCGGAGTAAATATATCCACGGCGGAAGACCCTATAGAATATGACCTCGGCGGGATTACCCAGTGCGAGGTAAACAGGACCATAGGTCTTGATTTTGCCAGGATATTGCGCTCATTCCTGCGCCAGGACCCTGACATAATGCTGGTCGGGGAAACAAGGGACAGGGAAACCGCAAAAATAGCCGTTGAAGCAGCACTTACAGGCCACCTTGTGTTCACCACGCTCCATACAAATGATGCCCCGGGTTCGATAATGCGGCTCAGTGAAATGGATGTCGAGCCATTTCTCATTGCAAGCTCAACCATAGGGGTAATCGCACAGAGGTTGCTGCGGCGAATCTGCCCAAACTGCAAGGAAGAGTACGTTCCTGATGATAATATACTCAAATTCCTGGGGATAAAAAACCAACAGGAAAAATACCACAGGGGCAGGGGGTGCGATAATTGCAGCGGAACCGGCTATAAAGGCAGGATTGGCGCTTATGAGGTAATGAAAATCAATGACGACCTGAGGGATTTAATTGCCAAAGGGGCTAATACCGCTTTATTAAGATATACAGCCCAGCAGGCAGGGATGAAAACACTTATGGAGTATAGCCTTAACCTGTCAAAGGAAGGTTTAACCTCCCTGGATGAGGTAATAAGAGTAACGTTTAGCGGTGAAGGAGCTTCCTCCATATGTCCCGGATGCGCCAAGCCGGTTGGGGACGAGTACTACAAGTGCCCGTTCTGCCAGTATGAACTCAAGAAATTATGTAAAGGATGCGGACAGGTTATCCAGAAGGGCTGGATATCCTGCGCAAAATGCGGGCTTAAATTTGATGAATAAAGAGAAGGAGAAACCATAAATGATTGGCATGGAAGAATTAATCAAAATAGTGTTTGAAAAAAACGCCAGTGACCTGCATATTTCAGTGGGGCTGCCTCCCGTCATAAGGATTGACGGGAGGCTCACAAGGCTTGATTACCCGCCGTTTTCACTCGAAAACGTGGAAAAAATCATTTTTGACATGCTCAGCAACGAGCAAAGAAGACTGCTGGAGCAGAACTGGGAGCTGGATTGCAGCTATGGAGTTGAAGGTATAGGCCGTTTCAGGATTAACGTGTACAGGGAAAGAGGCCATTATGCGGTGGCATTAAGGACTATTTCCACGGAAATCCCCGGCTTTAGCGAATTGGGCCTGCCGGAAGCGGTAAGGGAGCTGTCTGAAAGGCCAAGGGGACTGGTGCTTGTCACAGGCCCTACAGGAAGCGGTAAATCCACCACACTTGCCGCAATTATCGACTACATTAACTCAAACAGGATAGAACACATCCTCACAATCGAAGACCCTATAGAATACCTGCATTACTCAAAAAGAAGCATAGTGCACCAGAGAGAGCTCGGGCATGACACGAGGAGCTTTAGTAACGCACTGAGAGCCGCTTTAAGGGAAGACCCCGATATAATCCTGATAGGCGAGATGAGGGACCTGGAAACAATTTCCCTGGCCCTGACCGCCGCGGAAACAGGCCACCTCGTGCTCGGGACGCTTCATACTTCCTCAGCCTGCCAGACTATTGACCGTATCGTTGATGTATTCCCCGCCCAGCAGCAGCAGCAGGTAAGAATACAGCTCTCAAACAGCTTAATAGGCGTATTGAGCCAGACACTCCTGCCAAAGGTCCAGCCTGACGGGACAAAAAAAGGCCGGGCCCTCGCACTGGAAATAATGCTCGTTACCCCGGCCATTTCAAACCTTATCAGGGAAGGCAAGACATCCCAGATATATTCAGCCATTCAAACCGGCTCGCACCTGAAAATGCAGACACTGGAAGGATGCTTAAAAGACTTATGTGTAAAAAAACTTGTTACATATGAAGATGCAATATCCAAATCAAGCCGTCCCGAGGACTTAAAGCGTATATTAAGCGATGTTTACCTGTAAAAATTAACTTAAGTTGGTGTCAAGCACGGGGTGACAACAGGCGGAAGAATTTTCCCCGCCCTACTCTTTACACAAGCAATACAGAGCTGTATGGGCTTAATGATACTCTTAAATCCTCACCCTGTCCGTAAATTTCAATATCTCCCCGCTTAAAAATCTCCTTAAGTTTAAATTCGTGCCTTTTTAACTTGTTTTTTAAATCCGCAACCGGTATTTGGACGGTCAGCTCCTGTGAGGAGATATTAGCAATAGCAACTACGGGTTTCTCATCAATAAAGTCCTTGCCGGGAAACTTTATTATCCCGAAAACTGAATGATGGCCGGTATGTATATCGCAAAAATTATAAGAGCGCATGGCAGGATACTTTTTCCTCAGCGAATTAAGGGCCTTGATTACCTCCAATGCAGGATAGTTTTCTTTAAGGGCCTTTTTGAATTCATCGGCGATTATTGGACCTCTCTGGAGTTCTCTGGGGTCTTCGCACTTTTCAAATGTTATTGCCTTTCCCTCTCCTGCATATTCCGGGCCAAGCAACCTTTCAAGCGTTGCAAACTGCTCCTTTTGCCTTTTATGCATTTGTTCATAGCGGTTTGTAGCCCCGATTTCCGTACCATAATATATTACAGGGGTGGCAGGCATCATATACTGGCAGAAAAACGCTACAGCAATACGCCCGGCGTCCCGGTTCAGGCAGCTTGCATACCTCGCACCGCCGCTCATGCCGTTTTTATAGATAATTCCATGCGCGCCTATGTAATCCCGCATTTTTTCCTTATCACAGATAAAACCCATATATGTTTCATCATGATGCTCAATGGGCAAAAGAGGTACAGAGGTATTTACACCCTCTTCACCTCGCTGGTGTACCCGGGTCCAGAAAGGTGTAGTGTCTTCAAAATAAATCATCTCCCTCAACATCTGCTGCAACTGGAAGTCAAACAGCGCATCCCCACCTGTGGTGGTCTTATGGCCGTTGATTTCCGTTTCTTCCCCGGCATAGCCCTTTAATTTAAGGGAAGTTGTCACCACTTCCGGCAATATAATAGTTTTTGACGATAAGTGCTTTAGGAATTGCTTAATTAACATTTGCAGGGCGTAGGTTTCGGGCAGGTCCTTGGCGTCTGTGCCGGGTTTCTTTATCCAGTGCGCTATAGCGTCTATTCGTTTGCCGAGTATACCCGTGCTTATTTCCTGCCCCAAAAAGTTAAACAGCTCATCCGTAACATGCGGGTTTTGCAGGTCAAGGTCAGCAGTCTGGAAAGGCCAGAACTCCCTGTAGAAAAGCACCTCTTTATCGAGCTTTTCAACTTTTTTCCTTACCCAGAGGGTTTTATCATTATCAGGAAAAATTAAAATTCTTTTCGAGATTACTGTTTTCCCGTTTTCGTCTTTTTCGGGCAAATACAGGAATAAATCGCCCTTTTCATCCCTGATGATTTTGTTTACATCAAGGCTTTTCCAGCTATCAGGGCATTTCAGGTAATAATCAAAATACTTGCTTTCTCCTTTTAGTGCTTTTAAGAACCACTTGTGTTCGGTTGACGTATTGTTAAATACAAGGTCGGTCGCTACCCTAAATCCTTTTTTTTCGGCCTGCTCCATAAATTCCCCGAACTTTTTTTCGCCTCCCAGCTCCTCAGAAGGCTTATAATCAGAAATATCATACCCCGCATCAGCGTTTGGCGACTGGTAATGAGGCAGTATATAGATATTTTTAATTCCAATTTCTTCCAGGTAATTTAGCTGGTTTTTCAGGGTCTCGAAAGTGCCAATTCCCTCCTCGTCAGCGCCGAAATACTGGACATAAGTGTAATACCAGGGCTCTGAATACCAATTGTCCGGTATTTTTTTCAGGTAATTTTCAGGGACAAGTTTTTTATATTTAACCAATTGCTTAAAAAACGATACAAGTATTGCGCTGGCGTCATCATCCGTTCTGGCAAGTACCCGGCAGAGTTTTTCTATGGTCTTTATGTCATTGGGAGTTGTTAAGTGCTTTTTATTTACCGGGAAAAGTTTATGCGACCATTTATTTTCCGTAGTAAAGCAGTTTTTAATCTCACCGGCTTCTTTTAGGACTTTTTTTCTCTCAGCCACAATATTCTTGAAAAAACCCCGCATTTTATTTTCGCCTGTCTCCTGCTCAACCAGCCTCAAGTAATCCAGGGTATGAGGTATTTCGTAAAGGGCTTTATATGAGAGTATTTTTACGAAATTGCGGTCTTTTTCATATTTTTTATAAAAAGATAATTGGTCTTTGTCCAAATTTTTTAATAATAATAGTGTTTTTTGCATATTTGTCCGTAATTTTTCAATAAACAATTCTCTATGTATTATATTATATTATAATAAATTTAATGCAATGAAATATAGATATAACCCAAGTTTAAATTAGATTTTTATATTATTCCCGTATTTTGTTTTTATATAATACTCTTCGTCATCTTCAGGTTTTTGCCCAAATACCCTCTTGTCAGAAGCGGGCAGAAACACCGCGGCTTTTTCATCTTCATAAACTGTTTTCCATTCCGGCAGTGTTTTTATCTTTTTATACACATCTGATTCAATATCTAACAGTAAAATTTCGTGATTGTATTTATTCAGTACGGCTTGCCATTGCTTTTTAAAAAAGGATAACCGGCATGCATCCTCATATGCTTCGTTTTTATAAGTTTCTTCATACCTGCCGTCAATGGAAACCAGGTTATTCGGGTAAAGTTTCCATAAACCGTAGCTGCCCCAGTTAAAAGGAATAAAAAGGTTTCCGGAAATATTGTTTATTCTTATAAATTCTATTGCTTTAACGGGGTAAAAGTCCATTTTTATTGATATCGGTGTATAACCTATTATGTAGGCGCTGACCATTATTAAGAATACATAAACCCCTGATTCTTTCGCGAAATAAGCCTGCTCAATCCTGTCACCAGGTATCAGCCCCAGGATTTTAGGCCTTATTTTGTCGAAAACATCATTAAGAAATATGACAAAATGTTTATAAGCATAACAGCCGGCAACAATAGCAAAAAACATAGTGTGGCGTTCATGCTTAAATGCAAGATATATTGTCGTTAACAGGGCAATAACCTCAACCTTGTCGAATTCAGGATTTTTCCTGAATAATTTATAGCCGTATCCCGCAAGTAAGAACAGGAATAATACTTTAGCCCCGGGCTCGTTGTAAAGGCTTTTAAGCGGGTTAAAGGCCATCCATTCCGTTATGTGGGGCCTTTCCATGGTTACGGCTTCCAGCATGTAGCTCCAGTACTCTATTCCGTAAGGGTTAATAAGCGTTACAGGCAGGCTAAACAGGAGAATAAGCAGGTATTTTTTTATATCCTTTTTGTTTAAAAAATCGCCCGCAATATAAAACCCGACCAGGCCTAAACCTGCCAGAAAGCCCCCATGCATATTTGCCCAGAGGAGCATTGTAGCCGGGAAAACCCATATAAAACGGTTTTCTCCCCTTCTTGTCCTCTCCAGCAAGTACAGCCACAGGGCAAAAAATAAGTAAGTAAAAGCCTGACACCTGAGGCTTGAGCTTAATCCCGGGATAATTGCCAGCAAAACAAAGAGATAATAGCTTATCCGATACTTATCCTCGCTCCGGATGAGCTTATTGGTCTTATAGACCAGAAACGTAATCGTAAAAACAATTGATATTTGCAGGGTTAATATACCGGCATCCCCGAAATAATGCCCTAAATAGTAAAAAATAACCCCTGATAGCCATTCATGGTCAACCCACATATCTTTTGCGGGGAAATAGGAAAAAATATCGCGGTAAATTATCCATCCGAGCTGCGAAAAAATCTTTCCCACAGCCATTCTATGCCATAAATCGAGGTCTGCCGTGCTTTTCAGGACAACAAAAACAATTGAAAACAAGAACAGTGTTATAAAAAAAACTGTTGTTTTAAAATTTTTAATAATTTTTTCCTGTGTCATTAAAAGTTTTTAATATATATTTCCTGCGCTTCTATCCAGTTATCAAGAGCAGACCTGTCTATATTGCTCTCGTGTAAATAATAAGCGATAAAACGTATTCTGTCCATTATGTCATTTTGCGCCTCATGCCAGTTATCCAGGGCATCCTTGTATTCATCTTTTTTATGTTGCAAAAACGCTTCTTCTTCTATTCTTTTTTTCATAAGCTCGTCAAGAGCTGCTCCATTCCAAAATTCCTGACCCATTTTTATGTCCTCTTATTTGGTCTATATTAAAATTCTAGCAATGCTGCGGGAATTTTAATTGTCAGGAAGTTTAATATTTTTGTTTAAATTACGCTATAGATGCTGTCACTTCCCTGAGGAAATCCTGGTAATTTCTTACATATTCCCTCTCATCATAAACAGTGTCAGCAAGCACCATTAAAACGCAATCAGGTGTAAAATCAAATATCTCCCGCCAGATAAGGCCATGTACATACATACCTTTTGCGGGGTTGTCCAGGGTGACAACCTGTTTTCTCCTGCCGTCGTCAAGCAGGAATTTACAGCTTCCGCTGGTGCATATCATAACTTTATTGCTGTTTTTGTTTGCATGAAAGCCCCTGACAGTGCCATGGGTTGTCTCAAAAATATAATATACTCTTTTTATGTCAAAGGGTATGCCATTATTCCCCTCAAGTGAAATAAGCGAACCCCTGTGATCACCCATAACCCTGAAGTCAATAAAATCAACAAAATCAACGTTTAATTTCCGGGGGGAGGCTATTGTGTCAGTAACCGGCACTGATTTTTCAAGTAAAACCGCCATTTTAGTAAGCTCCCTGTTTAGTAAGCATAACCATAACCGTCTTGAATATTAACTTCATATCCAGGAGTATGTTTTTATTGTAAATATAGTTCACATCAAGCATTACCCTGGTGTCATAGCTTGTGTCGTTTCTTCCGGAGACCTGCCATAACCCTGTAATGCCGGGTTTTACAGATACCAGCGTGTTCATGAAGTTGCCGTATTTTTCCTTTTCGGCTTCTACGATAGGCCTTGGCCCGACAACTGACATATCGCCGATTAATACATTATAAAACTGCGGCAATTCATCCAGGCTTGTTTTTCTCAATATATCACCTATTCTGGGTACAATCCTCGGGTCATCCTTTAATTTAAAATCCCTTTCATATTCAGCTTTTGCCTCAGGGTTACTATCCAGTAGTTTCCTGAGCTTTTTATCGGCATCAGGGACCATTGTCCTGAATTTATAGCAATCAAATTCCTCGCCGTTAAGCCCTATTCTCCTGTGAGCAAAAAATACCGGGCCATCGGGTGAGTTAAGTTTGATTAAAAGCCCTATCACCAAAAATACGGGACTCAACAGTACCAGGACAGCTAATGAAAAAACAACGTCAAATATCCTGCAAAATCCATTTTGCGGGCGATTATTGTTCAGTGGCCCGCATTTTTTCAGAAAATCATCGACAGTTGTTATATTGCACAGTTCTTGTGATACAGTTATATTATCCGCATGGTTGGATTTTTCTATTGTTGATTTCATGATCTCATTTCTTCTCTTTAATTAAATTTATTTTAATGATACATATTAAAATACTAACTTCAATATTATTATATGATTAATATATAAACTTATTTACAAATATTTATTTTATTTTAACTTTTAATTATAAGGAAAACCTGGAATGAAAACCCGAATAGCCCTGATACATGACCAGTTAGCAAGTTTTTTTGCCGGCTCGGAAAAAGTTTTTTTTACTATATTCGACATAATCCCGGAAGCAGATGTATATACTACCGTGCTTGACAGGGATATCTTGCCTGAAAAGTACAGGAATATCGATATTAAAACCACTTTTATACAAAATATGCCCTTTGGTAAGACGAAATACAAGGCTTATTTCCCTATAATGCCTGTTGCTGTTGAATTTCTGGACATGCAAGATTATGACCTGATAATTTCTTCCCACCATTGTGTGGCAAAAGGTGTTATCCCCGGTCCCGGGGCTTTTCATATATGCTATTGCCATTCTCCCGCCCGGTATATCTGGGATTTATTCTGGACATACTCAAAACACAATAATTTTAACGTGCTAAAACAGATAATAATGAGTTTTGCGGCCCAGTACCTGAGGATGTGGGATGTATCGAGCTCTGTAAGGGTTGACCATTTCCTGGCTAATTCAACCTTTACCGCCAAAAGAATCAAAAAATACTACGGCAGGGACTCGGAAGTTCTCTATCCGCCGGTTGACACCAATAAATTTAACTTTGAGAGCAGCGGGGATTATTATTTAATGGCTGGCAGGCTGGCCGCTTATAAGGGTTATGACCTTGCCGTAGAGGCATTTAACGAGTCCGGGAAAAAACTGGTCATAGCCGGGGACGGCACTGAATACGAAAAGCTGAAAAAACTTGCGGGACCTAATGTTGAGATGACAGGCAGGGTCTCCAACGAGAAACTGGCTGAGCTTATGAATAATTGCAGGGCTTTTGTTTTCCCCGGAAAGGAGGATTTTGGCATTGTAATGGCGGAAGCCCAGTCCGCGGGCAAGCCGGTAATAGCATACAACGTCGGCGGAGCAAGGGATATTGTAATAAATAACGAGACGGGCCTTTTATTTGATGAAGTGTCCATAGAAGCCCTGAATAAGGCTGTCGTGCAGTCTGAGAGAATTGACTGGGACTATAATCACATAGCCGGCCACTCCAAAAAGTTCGATACGAGTGTGTTCCAGGCCAGAATAAAGGAACTTGCGGATAATTATCTTTAATTGCTGAAAGAGACGTCCCCGACGACATAAGTTCAGGGAATTAAAGATAATCCTTATAAAGGTCCGTGTACCTGGCTGAGTAGCTATCAGGCTCAGTATTTTCCAGCTCGTCAGGTTCTTTTTCCCCGGGCTTTTCAGGCAAAGGCTTTAATTTTGCCGTATCCTCAGGGCTAATTTCTGTTAAAATGTTGATATTGTTGTTTGTACTGCCCAGTACAAGCTGCTTTCCGTTTATCTCAACAAGATGGATAATCTTGCCCTGCCCTAGAGAAGACGAGGCAAGCACTTTGAACCGGTTGACGTCAATATCGCCCAGCTTTCCGGAAAGCAGGGCATTTGGGTTTATTCCCCTGAGTTTGTTGTACAGCCAGGCGAATATTAATATCAAAACCAGCACTATTGAAAGGGATAAGGTTGGTTTAACTATGTAATCATAGTGATTATAAGTATTTAAGTCTGATTTTTTCGGGGTTTGAACTGTGCTGGCTGATGCTTGCTCCTGTTCGAGCTGTTTATTCAGTTTCTCAACAATCTTTTGCTTAGCAGTTTCAGTTTCTTTTTCCTTAACAATTATTTCCTTTTTTTTCTCTACTTTCTCTACTTTCTCTACTTTCTCTACTTTCCTGGCTTTCTTTACCTCCTTTACCTCCTCTATTTTCTCCTCCTTTTTCTCCCCGGTTTTTTCCGTTTTTTTGGTTGCAACAGGCGCAAAAACGGGCTTAAGCTCGGGGTTGTCCTCTTTTGGCTTTATTTTATGCATTATAAAGTCAGTAATGGAAAATTTTTCAGGAGTTGCCAATTACCTCCCTCCTTTCAAGGGTTGCTATTCTGTGCTTGGGCAGGCTCTCGGGGAAATGCTCCTGTATGTAATTAATCAGGCGCTCCCGCAAAAAACACCTCAAATCCCAGGCTTTGCCCGAGTCATCAGTACTTACAAGGAATCTTATTTCCTGGGTCCTTTCTGTTGCGTCGGTAATCTGGACACCGGCCACTTTGCCGTTCCATAAGTCAGTCGTGCTGAGCAGCCTGTGGAACTCCTTCCGCAATTCCTCAAGCGGGACGCTGTAATCAGCATATAGATACACATAGCCCAGTATTTCGGAATCTGTTCTTGTCCAGTTCTGAAAAGGCTTTTCCAGAAGGTAATTAATGGGAACTATCAGCCTTCTCTTATCCCAAATCCTTACAACCACGTAAGTCAGGGTTATTTCCTCAATCCATCCCCATTCACCCTCTACAATCACCACATCGTCAATTCTAAAAGGCTGGGTAAAGGCTATTTGAAATCCCGCAATAAGGTTGGAAAGGGTTTTCTGTGCCGCAAAACCAAGCACCACACCGGCTAACCCCGCAGAGGCAATAAGGCTTGTACCGATTTTCCTCGCCCCTTCAAAACTCAGCAGTATCATACAAAACCCGATTGCTACAAGGAAAGCGGCTATCAGTCTTTCCGCAAAATCAACCTGGGTAACTACCTTTCTTTGCTGGAGGTTATCTTTTACTGATGTGTCAAATCTTTCAATGATTATTACCTTTAAAAGGTTCACCATCCTTATAAGGAAGTATGTTAAGGCTAATATAATGGCGATTTGCCAGGTTTTATCTATGATTACGGACTGTGCTTCGGGTATTTTAACCAGGGGCTGGAAAACCCTGAACCCAAGCAGTATCATAATCAGCCATAGCGACGGATGAAAATGCCTTTTAATCGTAAATCCCTCAGGTAATAACCCCGCTTTGTTAAAATATTTTCCCAGCAGCCATAAAAACAGGGATTTAAGGATATAAGCGGCTATTGCCAGCACAAAAAGAAGGATTGACAGGCCTAAAAGGTAGTTCTCCAGCATTATCCGGCTTATTTCGCTAAAGTTTGTCATTAAAAAAACTCTCCTGTAAAATTCTTGTAATTAATATTATAATTAAATAATTAAAAAAGTGGGAGAAATTAAAACTGTTATGGAAAATAAAAAACCGTTTTTTTACGATATAACTCTCAGGGACGGAAACCAGGCGCTTAAAAAACCCTGGAGTACGGCGCAAAAGGAAATAATCTTTAATGAACTGGTAAAACTCGGGGTACAGGCGGTAGAAGTCGGTTTTTCCGGCTCAAATGATATGGATTTTGAGGCATGCCGGCATCTTGCGGGGATTGCGCCCTCTGATATCGTAATATCCGGGCTTGCCCGGGCAATGGAAAAGGACATTATAAAAGTTGCGGACGCGATAAAGCACGCTCCAAAGCCCCGTATTCACACTTTTATCGCAATGAGCCCGTTTAATATGAAATATGTCCTGAAAAAAGACCCCATGGACATAAGAAAAATCGCCGCGGAAGCTGTGAGATACGCTAAAACCCTGATGGGAGAGAGGGGTGAAGTGCAGTTTTCAGTTGAACACTTTGGGGACTGCGGGGAAAACATCGGTTTTGTTATAGATTCGCTCTTAGAGTGCGTGGAAGCAGGTGCAACCACCCTTAACCTTCCTAATACGGTTGAGCGGAGCAGGCCTTTTGAGTTCGTAAAACTGGTGCGGCAGGTAAGAAAAGAAATTCCCGAAAATATCACCATATCAGTGCACTGCCATAATGACCTGGGAATGGCCACAGCAACCACTGTAGAGAGTTATTTTGCCGGGTCAGGCCAGCTCGAGACCAGCTTAAATGGCCTTGGCGAGAGGGCCGGTAACACAAACATGTATGAAGTAGCTGTTGCGTTGCATAATTGCGGGGCAAAAACGCCTGTTAACCTCTCCAGGATTTATGAAACCGCGATAGTGGTCGCAGAAATGTCAAATATTCCTATTTATGAAAAAGCCCCGCTAATAGGCGAAGACGCGCTTGCTCACAGGAGCGGCATCCACCAGGACGGGGCACTTAAGACACAGGGAATGAAAAAAGGGGCGTACAGGCCGATACATCCTTCCCTGATAGGCAGGGATGACGGTGAAAAATACGGATTTACAAGCCAGTCAGGCAAGACCGCTCTTTATGAAATCATCAAAAGCCAGGGATACCCCATTAGCGTTGAAGAAGCCATAAGGCTTGTACCGGTCGCGAAGGAACAGGCTGAGAAACTCGGCGAGCTCCCCACTGACTCAATTATTGACATATACCTTAAGGAAATATTTGAAACAGAAGGGCCTTTTGAATTTATTTCCTTTAAAAAACTTGATAACGGCCCTAAAGACAAATTTAACCTGAAATTTAAGCATGAGAACAGGGAGTTTGACCTGACACAGGAGGGTGACGGCCCGGTTGAGGCATGCTTAAAAGCGCTTGCCGGCGCGGGTTTTGTGCAAAAATTGGTTCATTATGAGCAGTCAGCGTTTAATGAGGAAACAAAGGGCGCACAGGCTGATGCTATGACCGTTATACAATTTGAAACCCCGGAAGGGCTTGTAATTACTTGCAGAGGCAAAGACCCGAGTACCCAGAAAGCCAATGTAAAGGCTATTTTCAACGGATTAAACCTTATTCATAAATAGAGGGCATTACCGGCCATGTAAATGCTTATATAGCCTGTATCCCCTGTATTTGCCTATTATTCTGGCCAGCTCGGATTTATTCGCGGCCATTATGCCCTTTATGTCCCCAAAATATTCCAGGAGCAGTTTTTTATGGGAAATATCCAATCCCGGTATCTCATCCAGCATTGATTTTATGGATTTTTTTTCCCGCAGTTTCCTGTGGTAATTGACAGCGAACCTGTGAGCCTCATCCCTTACTTGCTGGAGCAAGAAAAGCGCTTTTGAATTATCGGAAAAATCTACAGGGCTGGATTTGTAGGGAATAAATATTTCCTCAAACCTTTTTGCCAGGGCTGCTACGGGAATATCGCCCAATCCCAGTTCGTCAAAAACCTCAACCGCTGCCGAGAGCTGCCCCTTTCCTCCGTCTACTATAATTAAGTCGGGAATATCATATCTCTGGTATCTCCTTTTAATTACTTCCTTCATTGCGGCAAAATCATCCGTAAATCCCTCCGGAACGGTTTTTATCTTAAACCTCCTGTAGTCAGGCTTGTGAGGTTTTCCGTTTATGAAAACAACCATGCTCGCAACAGTGTCAGTTCCCTGGATGTGCGAAATATCAAAACATTCAATCCTTGCGGGGAAACCGCCCAGGCCAAGTTTTTCCCGGATATAACAACCCACTTCGTTCCACTCACTCTGGAGCGTGTTTATTTCGCAGGTCTTTAAACGCTCAAAGTCAGTTTCCGCATTTTTCCTGGCCATTTCAATCAATTCCTGTTTTTTCCGGAGTTTAGGGGTCAATACCTTTACTTCCAGCCACCTGGCCAGCAATTCCCTGTCCTCTTCCTCAATGCCCTCCTCCAGCAGTAATTCGCCGGGAATTTCCGTCTTTTGCAACATACCGTAATATTCCTGCAAAAAGGCAATAAATGCCTCATACGGCTCATGCAGCCTGTCAAGTTTTATATCAAAATTTTCCTTTGCTATAAGGCGGCCCTCCCTTATTTTTAGCAGGACAATCGCCATAAGCAAATCATCGTTTTTATATGCAATAATATCCCGGTTAAGCGTGGTGTTTTCTGAAATCACCTTTTGCCGGGCAATTGCCTTCATTATGTCAAAATAGCTGTCCCTGTATTTTGCGGCCCTTTCATAGTCCTGTTTCCCGGCAAATATTTCCATCTGGTTCTTAATTTCCTCGAGCAATTCGTTTTGTTTCCCGGAGAGAAACAGGCTTACATGCCCGGTCATTTTCTGGTAATCCCCGGGGCTCACCAGTCCCCGGCAGGGAGCAAGGCATTTGCCTATCTGGTGGTACATGCAGGGCCGGTCCTTAAAACGGGGGGTTTTGCATTGCTTCAAGGGGAAGATTTTTTTTATGACCTCAAGAGTAGAGTACATTGCCCGGGAATTGGTGTAAGGGCCGAAATATTTTCCTTTTTCGCCCGGCTGGCCTGTTTTCCTGGTTATTACAATCCTCGGGTAATCCTCTTTTGTTATCAAAAACCACGGGTATCGCTTATCATCCTTTAAGAGCACGTTATACCTGGGTTTATATTTTTTTATAAGCTGTGATTCAAGTATCAGTGCCTCTACCTCAGAGTCTGTTATTATAAACTCAAATTTTGTGATTTGAGGGACCATTATTACGAGTTTTGGGGAGTCGTGATTTTTTGTGAAATAACTTTTAACTCTTTTTTTGAGGTTTTTGGCCTTGCCCGCGTAAATTACCGTGTTCTCGGAATTATACATAAGATAGACTCCGGGAGCATCAGGTAAAAGAGCCAGTGATTCCTTAATTGAGAGGGTTTTATTCATATTAATATTTTAGCATCCCGGGTTTTCCCGCATTGATTTTTTTTATATAATATAAATAAATTTTAAAGGATGGAGATAAAAATGGATTTTGGAAACAGGTGGTATGATAAAAACCAGAAAG